>JAFZFM010000062.1 GCA_017555865.1 Bacteroidaceae bacterium | reverse complement strand
GTGCGAGCGATAGGGCTTCTATCGCTCGCATAAGGTTCTCTTTCCTGTTACCTATGTTTGTTCCTAAACCAAGGTATGTTGTCATTGCCGTGAATCAGTCGATGATGAGCATTGCATCGCCATAGAGGCCAAAGCGGTATCCCTCGTCAAGAGCCACCTTGTATGCATTCATCACGTTGTCGTATCCACCGAATGCTGTTGTAAGCATGAGCATTGTTGAGTATGGCAGATAGAAGTTGGCAATCATGCAGTTTGCTACACGGAACTCATACTCGGGGAAAATGAACTTGCTTGTCCAACCGTCGTACTCCTTTAGCATGCCACCGGTGAGTGTTGCTGTTTCAAGCACACGCTGTACCGATGTTCCTACAGCACAGATTCTGCGGCCCTCGGCCTTTGCTTTGTTAACAAGGTTTACAGCCTCGGTGTCAACGCTTATGAGATCGCTGTCCATCTTGTGCTTTGTAAGATCCTCTACATCAATTTCTCGGAAACATCCAAGGCCTGTATGCATGGTTACAAAGGCTGTATCAATACCTCTGATTTCCATACGCTTCATAAGCTCGCGTGTAAAGTGCAGACCTGCGAACGAGGCTGTAACAGAACCCTCTTTCTTTGCAAAGTATGTCTGGAAGTTCTGCAAATCCTCTGGTTCCTCCTTGCGCAGTGTGCGGAAATCGTCGGGCAGAGGTGCTACACCAAGTGAGTGCAGTGCATTCTTGAACTCCTCGTGAGTACCGTCGTAGAGGAAACGCAGTGTACGTCCGCGTGATGTGGTGTTGTCAATAACCTCGGCAACCATTGAGTTGTCCTCGCCAAAGTATAGCTTGTTACCGATACGTATCTTGCGGGCAGGGTCAACAAGAACATCCCAAAGGCGGAACTCCTCGTTAAGTTCGCGCAACAGGAACACCTCAATCTGTGCATTTGTCTTCTCCTTGTTACCGTAAAGGCGTGCAGGGAAAACCTTGCTGTCGTTCATTACGAACAGGTCTTTCTCGTCGAAGTAGTTCACCACCTCCTTGAATATGCGGTGTTCTATTTCACCGGTCTTCTTGTGGAGAACGAGCAGACGCGATTCGTCGCGGTACTCTGCAGGGTACAGCGCAATGCGGTCTTCGGGCAATTTGTACTTGAACTGTGACAACTTCATGTGTTGTCCGCTTATGTTAAAACTGTCGTCTATCATAATGTTAACTGTTTATCGAGCCATTCGGGGAAGGCGTCGGGTGTTATACATTTCTCTATATTAAACTCTCCTATTCTTGTGCGTTCAAGGGCGGTGAGGTAAGCTCCGCTCTGCAGTGCCTCGCCAATGTCGCGTGCGAGTGAGCGTATATATGTTCCTTTACCGCATGTAACGCTTATTTTTATCTTTGGCAGGTTGAACTCAAGCAGTTCTATGTTGTCAATGCGTATAAGCTTGGGTGCTAACTGCATGTCACTGCCGCCGCGTGCAAGGTTATAGGCGCGTTTACCGTCGACCTTACACGCCGAAAAGAGCGGTGGACGTTGTTCTATGTTGCCGACAAACTGCTCGAGTACCTTTTCTACCATATCCCTTGTTATATGTTCATAAGGGTAGGTGGCGTCTACCGGGTGTTCCATGTCGAACGATGGCGTTGTTGCTCCAAGCATTATCTCTGCAACATATTCCTTGGTATGGGCCTGCAGTTCTTCAATCCTTTTTGTAGCCTTGCCTGTGCAGAGTAGCAGAACTCCTGTAGCAAGCGGGTCAAGGGTGCCGGCATGCCCTACTTTAAAACGCTTCACATTATATTTGCGGCTCAAGTGATAACGTATCTTGTTTACAATCTGGAACGATGTCCAGGTGTAGGGCTTGAAAATTGGAATAATCTCTCCTGCTGCAAAATCCATATTGTTTTATTTTGTCATTGTAAGTATTATTGTTGCAATTCCTGCAGCAAGACAGTAATAGGCGAAATAAATGAGCTTGCCTTTTCTTACAATGGAAATCATCCATTTGCATGCCACGCAACCCGAAACGAAGGCTGCGAGGAAACCGGCGATTAGAGCTGCAGGTGTTATATTGCCGAATGCTGCACCAATACCATTTTCAAACATCTCCAAAGTCTCAAGGAGAGCCTCGCCCAATATTGGTGGAATAACCATAAGGAAAGAGAACTGAGCCATATTCTTCTTGCTGTTGCCAAGAATGAGGCCGGTTGCAATGGTTGTTCCTGAACGTGACAAGCCTGGTAGCACAGCAAATGCCTGACCAATACCTATCACGAATGCATCCTTCATTGATATGCTTTCCTTTTTTCGTGGTTTTGCGTAGTATGAGAAAGAGAGCAGTGCCGATGTGAGCAACAGGCAGCCGCCTACAACATACATGCTACTGAATAGCTCCTCGACATGTTCCTTGAAGAATACTCCTACAATGCCGATAGGTATCATTGATATGATAATTGCCAATGCATAGCGTTGCTGCTCGTTCAGGCGACAAAGAAGGCTCTTGTCATTACCCTGTGCTGGGAACTTGAACAAGCCCTTGAAAATCCATGTTATCTCCTTGTGCAGGATAACGATAGTGCTCAATACGGTGGCAACATGTACCAGTACTGTGAATGGCAGAACCTCCTCGGGGTCGGTGATGCCCATAATGCTTTGACCCAATGTCAAATGCCCGCTACTGCTTATTGGCAGATACTCGGTAAGGCCTTGCAGGAGTCCTAACAGTAATGCTTCGAGTGTACTCATTGTTTATCTGTTTTTTTTCGGGGTTTGAACATGATGGCAAAGATTGCAAAACAGAATCCCAAAAAACATATTGCCGGAGCCAGTTTAATTCTTCTGAAACTGAAAATGTCCGCCTCAAAATGTGTTTCGGTCGATCCTGGGCCACTCATCAGTATGAACCCTATGATAATTGCTGCTACGCCTATGCCTAGCAGAATGTAGTTTGCTTTTTTGAACGCGAATCTCGATTTGTCCATAGTATGTATGTCTTTAAATGAAATAAAGGTCATTCTTGCGCATGCGTAGGAAACTGTTTACGGCAATGTATGCACACAGTGTACATATTGTCATACCGAACAGAATCACCGCGGCAGCAGTGACAATCAGGTCTGTTGCCGGTAACAGTGTCATTATATATGGTTCTTCCTGCGCTATAAGGTAGACTCCTGTAGCGAGTAGTATATTTGCTATAATGCCCGAAACGAGTCCTATGTACATATTCTTTATAATGAATGGTTTGCGTATGAATCCCCATGTTGCGCCAACCAGTTTCATGGTGTGCAGGATAAAACGCTTGGAGTATATCGACAAGCGCACAAGGTTTCCAATGAGTGACCAGGAGATGAGTGTGAGCATAATAAGTAGTGTAAACATGGCCATGCCAATGCGGCTTATGTTGTCGTTTACAGCCTGTGCAAGCTCCTTCTGGTATATTACCTCCTTGACCTCTTTCCTTTCTGAAATTGTTTCCGAGATGTCGGCGAGGTGTTCGTTTGTCGAGTATTCGTGGTGAAGGGTTATCTCAATGGAGGCTTCATAGGGGTTATATCCGAGAATCTCCTCGGGGTTTGCCTGCAAAGCCTCGCTCTCCTCGGCAAGTGCCTGTTCCTTTGATATGTATACACTGCTGTGAACACGGCTGTCATTGTCTATGTTCTCCTTCAGCTTTTGTATATCAGCCTCCTTTATGCCGTTCTTTATTACAACAGACATTGTAAGGTTCTGCTGCATGTTTCTTGACAATGATTTTGTGCCGGTATACATTATGCCCATTATGCCAAGCAGCAGCAATACCAGAGTAGTGCTTATATATACGCTTATTGTCTGTACTTTAAAGGTGTTCTTTTTCATCTTCTCTTTCTAAAAACAAATATGATAGAACTGCTTGCGCTGCGTCTTTTGCTTTGTGCAATCCAGCCCTTGAGCCCGTTCCACAAGCCTTTGATGGTTGCAAAACGTGAACCTTTGTATTGCTCGCTGAGTATTGAAATGTAGAAACCGTCAAAAGGCATTGTATATTGTCTCTCGAGGATGAATCCATGTTTTTCACCCCAGCGCATGATTGTGCTTGCCTTGAAGTGCCACAAGTGTCTTGGTACATCGTAGGCTGCCCAATGCTCTTTATATCTCTTTGCGTCATAGGAACTGCAATTGGGGACTGCTATGACTGCAATTCCTGTATCGTCAAGAATGCGATACAGCTCCTTCCACATGTGGTCAAGGTCCTGTATGTGTTCCATGACATGCCACATTGTCACAACGTCCATCTCCTTCTCCTTGATGTCTGCCAGGGCTTTTTCCGGCAATGCGTCAAAGCCAAGTTCCTTCTTTGCAAGTTCGCGTGCAGCGTCACTCTTTTCAATGGCGGCAACATCCCAACCGGCCTCCTGCATTGTGTGGGCAAAATAGCATGTGCCTGCACCATAGTCAAGCAACTTTCCGTTTTTAAGAAGGGTAAGTTTCTCTACAAGCCTTCTTTTGTTACGCAACATTATTCTGCGCACCATGTGGTATACTTTGTTGGTCAGCCCACGGTTTGTATTGCTGTGCGAAATGTATTTGGGCGATTCGTAGTAGCGATATATAACCTTTTCATCGGGGTGTTTCTGGGTAAAGACGAAACCGCACTCCTTGCACTCTGCAATGCCGAACTCCTCGCCGGTTGCAAACATATCCTTGCAGGCAAAACGCTGTATAATCGTATTGCTGCCACATAATGGACACACTTTATATTCAATGGTGCTTGTCATTCTTTAATTAGATCTTTACAGTCTTTGGTGCATAATCCACCCTAAATTGGTACAAAAATATACCATTTTGGGCGAAATTGTACTCGAATTCTTCTATTTTACGAAAAAAAAGTGTGAAAATCACATTTTTTAACATATGAGTGTCCCTTATTTTAGTATTTTTGTACTTAGTTTTAATATTTGGTAATACTATTTTGGTTATGGGAAAGTTGGTTCGTTCGCAGCGAAGAATGTTTGCCGGAGTATGCGCCGGTATTGCAGATTCCTTTCAATGGAATGTGAGTAAATTGCGTTTGGTATGGGTTGTGATGGCTGTTCTGACTGCAGGTGCTCTTGTGGTGTTCTACTTGATTCTGTGGTTTCTGATGCCCGACGCTGCTTCGCGCAAGAAGAGTTACGAGGAGAGAATGAATGAACGCCTAGGCCGAAGATAAAACACCCGAATGGGTTATATGACATAAATAGAGAGATGAGCGCGCTCATCTCTCTATTTATGTTTAGTCAACGATTTCGCCAAGCAGTGTAGCTGCTGTTGAATCGTATATCTTTACTTTTACAAAATCTCCAATCTTGTACTCCTTTCTGTTGAATACGGTGGTGCGGTTTTGTTCTGTACGGCCAAAGAACTGCTCTTTCGAACGTTTTGAAACACCTTCTATAAGAACTTCGTATATCTCGCCTATACATTTCTTGTTGTTGGCAACCGAGCATTCCTGTTGCAAGGCTATTATCTCGTTCAGGCGACGGACCTTTTCGCTGTCTTCTATGTCGTCCTTGAAGTGGCGGCTGGCAAATGTGCCGGGACGCTCCGAGTATTTGAACATGAACGCTGCGTCATAAGAGCAATAACGCATGAGTGACAGTGTCTCCTGATGGTCGCTCTCAGTCTCTCCGCAGTAACCGGCAATAATGTCGGTCGAGAGTCCGCAGTCGGGGACAATTCGGCGTATGGCCTCAATGCGGTCGAGATACCATTCGCGGGTATATTTGCGGTTCATGGTCTTGAGCATGTTGTTGCTGCCGCTCTGCACCGGAAGGTGAATACTTTTGCATACGTTGGGCTCTTCGGCAATCACGTGTAGTGTCTCATCGCTCATATCCTTGGGGTGCGATGTGGTGAATCTTATTCTTGTCTGCGGTGCGTGCTGTGCTACACGGCGCAACAGTTCGGGGAATGTGGTGATCTCTCCATTCTCGCTCTCAAAACGGTATGAGTTCACATTCTGTCCAAGCAGAATAATCTCCTTGAATCCTTTTGTTACAAGATCGTCTACTTCGTTGAGTATGCTTTGTACATCGCGGCTTCTCTCTCTTCCGCGTGTGTATGGTACAACACAATAGTGGCAGAAGTTGTTACAGCCGCGCATGATTGATATGTAGCCCGATACCTTGCCGCTGCATATTCTCATTGGGATTACATCGCGGTAAGTCTCTGTTGTCGACAGTTCTATGTTCATTGCTGCGTGTCCCAGTTCGGCCTGTGCAATCAGTTCCGGTAGTGACAGGTATGTGTCTGGGCCGGCTACAATGTTTACCTTGTAGTTCTTTATAAGTTCCTCCTTTACTCTTTCAGCCATGCAGCCAACCACG
>JAFZFM010000061.1 GCA_017555865.1 Bacteroidaceae bacterium | reverse complement strand
TCAGCATTGGCGATATCAACGAGAACGGCCTTATTGATGCTTATGACATCTCGGTTGCAGCAACACGCATTGGAGACGGAGTTTATGAGAGTAGCGAGAATGTAGCTGCAGGTAAAATCACCATTGTTGCCGACAAGAAGAGCTACAAGGCTGGTGAGGATGTTGTAATTACAATCAAGGGCGAGCAGCTTGCAAATGTAAATGCATTCAGCCTTGCACTCCCCTACGACGCAAACGAATTTGAGTTTGTAGGCGTTGAGGCAATTGCGACTGGCAGCATGAAGAACTATAGCAAGAACCGCCTCCACGGTAACGGTACAACAGTGGTTTACCCAACATTCGTAAACGAGGGCAACCAGACAACAATTGGTGGCGACATCGAACTTGCCAAGGTTACATTGAAGGCAAAGAAGAACGTGAAGTTCAACATCAAGGCCATTGACGGTATGATTGTTGACAAGCACTTGAACACAGCAAAGTTCTGATAAAGAATTTCTGATATCCAAAATCTCCGCTCCAATCCATGGGCGGAGATTTTTTTATATTTTCCATGTATACAACCACATTTTCTTAATATTAATCACTATCTTCGCAAGAAGTTATCTTATACAAGATAAAACAGTGATCTAAAAAGAGGGACAGCACACAATAATGACATTCAAATACAAGGACATAGAGATAAATATAAATGTTGCAGGAGAGGGTTCCCCCGTACTTCTGCTACATGGTTGGGGCTGCAGCAACGAAATATTCAAGCAGATCCAGGCTGTACTTGCAACGAGCTACAAGACATACAATTTCGATTTTCCGGGTTTTGGAAAATCGGATGAGCCTACCGAAGTCTGGGGAACAGAGGAATACACCCGCATGGTAGAACAGTTCGTAAAGGAGAACCATATTGAACGTCCCGCACTTGTAGGACATTCTTTCGGAGGCAGGATAAGCATTATATTCGCTTCGAGAAACGAGACAAGTCGAGTGGTATTGGTAGACGCTGCCGGAATAAAGCCCAAGCGTCCATTCAAATATTATTGGAAGGTATATACATTCAAGACCATGAAATGGTTGTGCAATACATTCCTTCCAAAGAAAACGGCACAAGCCATTATAGACAAGCGCCGCAAGGGTGCCGGTTCAAGCGACTACAACAATGCCTCTCCAAAAATGCGCGCTATACTATCAAAGGTTGTAAACGAAGACCTTACACCGTTGTTGCCAAAAATAAAGGCCCCTACCCTGCTGTTCTGGGGTAATATGGACACCGCAACACCGTTGAGCGACGCAAAGAAAATGGAAAAACTCATTCCCGACGCAGGCCTTGTCGTTGCACATGGAACCGGACACTTCTCGTTCCTTGAGAACCCGGGACTTTTTACAGCTGTAATGAAGAATTTCTTTAAAATAAAATAAGATATGAACGGTTTCACAATCGGCTTTACAATAACATACACAATTGTTGCGACCATATTCTTCCTGATTATGGCAAAGTACGATATTCACATGTTTCAGCTGAGTTCGTACCGTTACAACCGCTATTTCCGTTGGTTGATTCCCGGCAACATCGTTTCCGAGAAAAGAACACTGGCACTATTGATGATTGTAGCGGCACTTGTTCCACATTACCTAGGAACAGGATTCGCCACAGGCGTTGCAGGAATTGCCCTGGTGCGCGCATGGAAAGAGAAATTCAAAACCCCTTTGGTATATACAATGCGCGTCAAAAGACTGTTTGCGACAAACATCGTACTATTTGCCATCATAGCAACAATGGCTGTTATATTTGCCGGAACCTGGGCAATGGTTATCATTGGTGCAGTACTGTTGCTGTCCAATTTCCTGATGTTGTTGGCTAATTTTATAAATACGCCTATTGAAAAAGCAATCAACCGTCACTATTACAACGACGCAAAGCGTATTATCAGGAGCAACAAGAACCTTATTGTAATAGGTGTTACCGGAAGTTTTGGAAAGACAAGCACCAAAAACTACCTTGCAGGTATACTTGCCGAGAAATACAATGTCCTTGTCACACCCGGCAACTTCAACACATTGCTTGGTGTCATACGCACAATACGCGAACAGTTGCGTCCATACCATCAGGTATTCATAGTGGAAATGGGTGCAAAACAGAGAAATGACATCAAGGAAATTTGCGACCTCGTACACCCCACAATAGGAATTGTTACAGCAGTTGGCGAAATGCACCTGGAGACATTCAAGTGCGTTGAGAACATACAGGAAACAAAATTCGAGCTTATAAACTCATTGCCGGCAAACGGATTGGGAATCATCAACTACGACTCGGAATATATAAAGAGCTACAAGGGTATCACATCGCCATGTAAGGTAATAAGGTACTCAACAAAAGGAGAGGGCGACTACAATACCAAGGAGATACAATATGGTGCAAGCGGAGTTTCGTTTACACTTGACAATGGCGAGAAGTACAGCAGTCGTCTGCTTGGTGTCGGCAACCTGCTCAACATCATAGCCTCTATCGCTGTTGCCGACAAGTTGGAAGTTCCTGCAAGCAAGCAAAGGAATGCCATTGCCCGTCTGCAACCAGTGGAACATCGTCTTTCAATGAAAGTAGCGAATGGTATTACAGTTCTTGATGATGCATACAACTCCAACCCACAAGGAGCAAAGATGGCATTGGAGGTTCTCAAGAACTTTGCTGTAAACGAAGGTAACAAGCGAATTGTCATTACCCCTGGATTTGTAGAGATGGGAACAAGACAGGCCGAGGCCAACAAGGAGCTGGGACGTACTATTGCCGGCTGTTGCGACTATGCGATAATTGTAAACGTGACCAACCGCGAGGCAATAAAGAGCGGTATCGAAGAGAAGGGATTCCCAAAAGAAAAGTATTTCCTTGCCGACTCGCTCAACCACGCACATTCCCACCTGGCACAAATACTGAGGGTTGGCGATGTAGTACTTTATGAAAACGATTTGCCCGACAACTTCAAATAAGCTGCCGAGACTCTTTGACAATCACGATTAAGACAAAAAAAAACAATAACAATGAAGACTAATGTAGGAGTTGTTTTCGGCGGACGTTCCGTTGAGAACGAGATTTCGGTTATTACCGCCAATCAGGCCATGGCAGCCATGGACAGAGAGAAGTATGAGATTACACCCATATACATAACCAAGGAGGGAAAGTGGTACACCGGCAATGCATTGCTGAATGTAGCAAACTATCGCGACAGCAAGAAACTGCTTGCAATGTGCGAAGAAGTCTATATGAAGCCTATTTATGGCGACACAAATCTGTACCGTACAAAGAAGGGATTATTCCAGAAGGATGTGGTGACCAAACTTGATGTAGTAATGCCGGCACTCCATGGCACAAACTGCGAAGACGGTACATTCCAGGGAGTAATGGAATTCTCAGGTATCCCATACACCGGTTGCAACACTCTTGCCTCGGCCAACGGTATGGACAAGATTACCATGAAAATGATTCTCAAGGAGTGTGGAATCCCAGTAATCGACTACTGCTGGTTCAGCGACAAGGAGTGGGCAGACAAGCAGGAGGCAACTGTAGCCAAGGTTGAAGAGAGCCTTGGCTACCCGGTTATTGTAAAACCAGCAAACAGCGGTTCAAGCGTAGGTATACGCGCAGCGCACAACCGCGAGGAGTTCCTTGACGCTGTTGACTATGCGATATCCTTTACAAGCCGTGTAATTATTGAAAAATATGTCCAGAAACTGAAAGAGGTGAACTGCGCCGTACTTGGCAACTACTACGAGTGTCAAGCCTCGGTATGTGAAGTACCTGTCCGTAGCGGCGAGATACTCTCATACCAGGACAAATACATGAACGGTGGTGGCAAGCAGTCACAAGGCATGCAGTCTACAGTGCGCGAGATTCCGGCAAACCTTCCCGAAAAAAGCACCGATTTCATCCGTAATGCAGCATGCGAAACATTCCGTGCCTTGTCATGTGACGGCGTCGCACGAATAGACTTCATTATAGACGAGGCTACAGGAGAAATCTTCGTCAACGAGATAAACACTATCCCAGGCTCACTTTCATTCTATCTGTGGGAGTACAGTGGTATCAACTTTACTGCACTTATTGACCGACTGATTGAGATTGCAATACGCCGTAAGCAGGACGCAGGCTTCAAAGCGGTCAACTACGGCGAGAACATCTTTGCGGCCCAGTCAACCGGTGGAGCAAAAACCGGCGCGAAAACGGGTGGCGCAAAAATGGGAGGAAAATTCGGTAAATAAGACTATCAGATACCCTGAATGGTGCGCCTGACAAACAGTTGCGCACCATTCAATGTTTTAAACAGTATGAAAAGAAAAATCCTTGCAATATTATTGCTGTTCATTACAGCATTCTCCTATGCACAAGAGGAGGCGGTAACGCTATCTACTCCAACTGGAGATATAAACGGTATGTTATTGTTGCCCGACAGTGGAACTCCATGTCCTATAGTTCTGATTATTGCCGGTAGCGGTCCTACCGACATGGATGGCAACACAATAGGCACAGATTACCGCAACAACTCCCTTAGACTGCTAGCCGAAGCACTTGCAAAGAACGGAATCGCAACATTACGTTATGACAAGCGTGGAATTGGCAAGAGTAGCCTTGCCGGAAGCAAGGAGGAGGATTTGAGATTCGAACATTACATTGATGATGCTGCAGGATGGACCGAGTTACTAGGCAAAGACAAACGCTTCAACAGAATAGTTGTTGCAGGGCATAGCGAAGGTTCACTTATTGGAATGGTTGCAAGCAACAAAAGTCCACATGTAAACGCATACATATCTATCGCCGGTTGTGGAAGCCCGGCCTATGAGATTATAGAAGAACAGTTGAGTCAGCAACCCGAGCAGATACAACGGGAGGCTGCTACAATAAACAAAGAACTTAAAGAGGGACGAACTGTTGAGAATGTACCCACATATTTTGCTGCACTATACCGCAAGAGCGTACAACCATACCTTATTTCATGGTTCTGCTATAGTCCGCCCAAGGAGATTGCAAAATTAAAAATCCCGACTCTTATCCTGCAAGGAGACAAGGATATTCAAGTAGGTGTCAAAGAGGCCGAAAAATTGCGTATGGGACGCTTATTCTCGTCGTATCACATAATAGAGAATATGAACCACGTACTCAAGGAGTGTAAAAGCAATGACATTGTATTACAACTGCAGACATACAAGGACCCGGCAATACCTGTAAAGCAAGAACTCATAGAATACATCGTAAGTTTTGTGAAACAATAGAATAAACCGACAGGAACCTGAATGAACAACGAACTGCACATATTCTACCCTGATGAAGCTGGCAGTTGCGAACTTCCACTATCGGAAGAGCGCGTTGCTGCAGGCTTCCCCTCGCCCGCCGAGGACTTCTGCGGAACCAGACTCGACCTCAACAGGGAACTTATAAAGAATCCCGCAAGTACATTCTATGCACGCGTAAGTGGACTCTCGATGATAGACGAAGGTATTAACGACGGTGACCTTATTGTAATAGACAAAAGCATTGAGCCATATGACGGTTGCCTCGCCGTATGCCACATCGATGGGGAGTTCACAATGAAAAGGTTACGCAAACATAAGGACCACGCCCTGCTTATGCCGGCAAACAAGGAGTTCAAGCCTATAAAGGTTACAGCAGACAACGATTTCTGTATCTGGGGAGTAGTAACATACCTTATAAAGAGAGTGTAGATGTTCGGATTGTGCGACTGCAATAATTTCTTTGTATCATGCGAAAAGGTTTTCAACCCCTCGCTTGAAGGACGCCCCGTTGTTGTACTCAGCAACAACGATGGCTGCGTCGTATCACGCAGCAACGAAGCCAAGGGCATTGGAATAAAAATGGGACAGCCGCTTTACCAGATCAGGGATATTGTAAAGAGATATGATGTTGCAGTATGCTCCAGCAATTACAACCTTTATGGCGACATGTCGCAACGGGTAATGAGTACGCTAAAGCAACATGTACCATCGATTGAAATATACTCTATAGACGAAGCTTTTCTCATGCTTGACGGCTACCCGCTTGACAAATTAAAACCATTTGGTGAGGAACTCGCACGCACGATACGTCGCAACACCGGCATACCCGTAAGTATTGGTATTTCACAAACCAAGACATT
The DNA here is from genome assembly GCA_017555865.1 of Bacteroidaceae bacterium. GTDB lineage: Bacteria > Bacteroidota > Bacteroidia > Bacteroidales > Bacteroidaceae > HGM04593. Next base: position 3,769 of record JAFZFM010000061.1, on the reverse strand, counting down.
GGCAAAGGTTGCAAGCAAGCTATGTAAACAGTATCCAAAACTGAACAATGCCTGTTTGATGCAACGGAGTGAGGACATTGACAAGGTGCTTGGAAAATTCCCGATTGGCGATATTTGGGGCATAGGACGCAGACACTCCAGAATGCTTGCCGAATGCGGCATTACCACAGCAAAACAGTTCTGTAACCTGAAAGAAGAATGGATAAGGAACAGGATGGGTATAAACGGTATACGCACTTGGCTGGAACTGAAAGGCAAACCAAGCATTGAGTTCAACCATCAGATTGCCGACAGACAGTCCATAATGGTTTCACGTTCATTTTCAAAAGAGCTGTACGATTTTACAGAACTGCACGAAACCATAACTACATTTGCAGGCATTGCTGCCGAAAAACTTCGCAAACGGGGAAGCGTAGCACAGGAAATGCAGGTTTTCATATTGACAAACCGCCACCGTGACAACATGCCGCAATACTATGAATGTGGACAGATACAATTCACAACAGCCACCAACAGCACTCTCGAAATTGTGAAGGCAGCCACTACAGAACTCTCACGCATTTACCGCAAGGGATACGGATACAAGAAGAGCGGAGTACGATTGAGCCGTCTTACACCCGACACTGCAATACAGGGTTCGCTGTTCGATGAGACCGACCACGACAAGCATAAGAAACTTATGGAGACAATAGACAGGATAAATTCCGAAATTGGGCAAGCAAGTGTAAAGCTTGTATCACAGGGCGCAATCTCGGACCACACAAATAGAGAATATCTGTCACCCCAATATACCACAAAATGGGAAGATATATTGGTCGTTAAGGTCTAATGGGTGTAAAGTCATAAAAAACAACAAAAAAGAGCATTTTAAAGCTACATTCCTTTCCACGCACTGCAATTTTTAAAAATAAATGTCTATATTTGTTTTCTACTACCTTCAATAAATTTTGCAGGAGAATAATCATTATAATAAACCATAAATAAAACACTATGTCTATCGGTAATTTCAAAAAAGGCCTTGTGTTGACACTGCTCTCAATACTATGTATTACAAGCAGTTTTGCACAGGCAACATTCGAGAAAGGCAAGCTTTATCACCTGTATGCAACAGGCGATAAGGATAATGTCGTTTATGAGAAGAAGGATAAGGCTGTTGGCCTTACAGACCTGGAGGATGGCAATGCAGCACAGTTCTGGAAGATATCGGAGCTATCGGGCAGCTGGCGTATCATCAACCCTGTAACCAACCACGCACTTCGTGTCAACGGTAATCGTGTTGAACTTGGCGAGAACAACGGTTCGGATGAGGCACAGCTATGGAAGTACGAAAACGGTCTGTTGATTCCTTCAAACAGTCCCAATGCAGCCGTTGCAAAGGCAAAAGGCGGAACATTGGTTCTCATTAGCAAGGAGAAGGCCGCAACCCTAAAGGCAGCACAATTCCGTTTTGAGGAATCACGCTACGCGGGCTTTGACGACGACCTCACTTACAGAATTCATGCAGTTTCATTTCCCAACACCGTTCTTGGCAACAAGGACTCGGGTGAGAACAATGCACGAATCATTGGCGAGGCCATAGACAGTGAGAACCGTGGCCAGTATTGGAACATCAAGACCATTGACCTTAACACTTTTGCAGTGGAGAATGCTTTCTACGGCCAGAACTTTGACGATGGCGGTGGCAACTCAAGTATTGACTATCTGTTGCAATGGCCTGCAGTTACCGGAATCTGGAACAATGCAAAATTCCGTTTCGAGCCTGTTGACGGCAAGAAAGGTACATTCCTGATTGTATCCAACGGCAAGAGCGACAAGATGTATTCAATGCAGAACGGCCAGATGAAGCTTGTTGCAAAGAACCCAGCCGACAGTACTGCATGGTTTACATTCGAGCAGGTTGAAAAGCCAAAAATAGCGTCGCCATATTGGGAGGACGAAACAATCTTTGCCGAAAACAAAGAGCGCGGTATTGCCACATATATGCCTTACAACAACGAGGCAGAAATGCTTGCCGACGCAGCATACTACGCAACACCATGGACCGAGCCTGTAAACACACGTTACCAGAGCCTCAACGGCACCTGGAAGTTCAACCTGGTAAGCGAACCATCGCAGCGTCCTACCAATTTCCATGAAGAGGGATTTGACGCAAGCTCATGGGACAACATTCCAGTACCTTCGAACTGGGAAATGCATGGATATGACAAACCCATATACAACAACGTAGAGTATCCTCACTCAAACACTCCACCTTTCATCAAGGCCCGTCCAGGCTACAACGATGGTGGAAAGAACTATGGCATTAACCCAGTAGGCTCATACATACACACATTCTCTGTACCCGAAAATTGGGAAGGTCGCCGCACATTCATCCATTTCGGCGGTATCTACTCAGCAGCCTTTGTATGGCTTAACGGAGAGTATGTAGGTTATACACAAGGTTCGAACAATGTTGCCGAGTTTGATATTACGAACTACCTTAAGAGGGGTGAGAACAGACTTGCCGTACAGGTTTTCCGTTGGTGCGACGGTTCTTACCTCGAGTGCCAGGATATGTTCCGCATGAGTGGTATCTTCCGCGATGTATATCTCTACAATACACCAAAGACAGCTGTACGCGACCACTATATAACCAGCAAGTTGACAGTTGACCGCTGGAGTGCAGAAATGAATGTAGACTTTGAACTCGACAACAGGGATTTCATTCCAGGCAAGAAAACCATCAAGGCCACTGTTTTCGACCCACAAGGCATTAAGGTTGCATGCGATTCTGTAACACTCAACACTGCAGCAAAGATTGCCTCTATCGCAGGCAATATCAAGCTCACTATTGACGACATCAAGCTATGGAGTGCCGAAAAGCCAAACCTTTATACAGTACGCATAACACAGTTCGATGAGAACGGCAACCAGGAGATGGCATTCTCTACCAAACATGGTTTCCGCGACATTGTAATAAAGAACTCTCTTGTCTACATCAACGGAGAGCGCGTATTCTTCAAGGGAGTAAACCGACACGATACCGACCCTGTAAGAGGCCGTTCTGTAACAACAGAGTCTATGCTCAAGGATGTAATTCTCATGAAACAGAACAACATCAATACAATACGTACCAGCCACTACCCCAACGCTGCAAGAATGTATGCGATGTTTGATCACTACGGTCTATACTGCTGCGATGAAGCAGACCTTGAAGACCATGCAAACCAGAGTATTTCGGACCGTGAATCATGGATTCCTTCATTCGTGGACCGAATCGACCGCATGGTATTGCGTGACCGCAACCACGCCAGTGTCGTTATGTGGAGTTTGGGTAACGAGGCCGGAAACGGTAACAACTTCGGGCCATGTTACGACGCTGCCAAGAAACTGGATGACCGTCCAGTACACTATGAGGGAACACGTTCAAACGGTGATTACGGTGGTGGACGATTCAGCGACTTCTATTCAAAGATGTACCCGGGCCAGGCTTGGATGAACAAATATACAAATGACCTTGACAAACCAATGTTCATTTGCGAGTATGCCCACGCTATGGGTAATGCAATAGGAAACCTAAAGGAGTATTGGCAGAAGATTGAAGCTTCCAACTCATGTATCGGTGGATGTATTTGGGACTGGGTAGACCAGGCTATTTACGACCCACAGGAGATGAAGAATGGAATATTCCGCATTCACACAGGATATGACTATCCCGGTCCTCACCAGGGCAACTTCTGTTCAAATGGTGTTGTGTCACCATTGCGTGAAGAGGGTGGAAAGCTCAAGG
>JAFZFM010000060.1 GCA_017555865.1 Bacteroidaceae bacterium | reverse complement strand
CAAAATAACCAAGGAGGAACTGAACCGACGACGTTATAGCCATCCGCTTGAAACAGTAGGCATAAACAACCAGCAACTCGCCAACGAGTTCTGTCGCGAAGCCTTGAGCCGTATACCTACCAAAAACAAGGTTATAGACGGAGCTATAGAGTTGCTTGAATATCTGAAGCCCAAATACCGCCTGCATATTCTTTCAAACGGATTCAAGGAATTGCAATCACACAAAATGCGTACAGCGGGTATTGGCCACTACTTCGACACCTTGATACTGTCCGAGGATATAGGCGTCAACAAACCAGGCAAAAGACTGTTTGAGCATGCGCTAAAAAAGGCCGGGGCTGAACTCCAGAGCAGCATTATGATTGGAGACATGTTCGACGCCGATATCGCAGGCGCAGCCGGAATTGGCATGGAACAGATATACTTCAACCCTAAGAAGAAAAAAGGACACGCATTTGCTCCAACATACGAGGTTAACCATTTGTTGGAAATAAAAGAGATATTATAAAACAATAGAGAGATGAATGCAGGACAACAGACATCAATACTTATAATATATACAGGCGGAACCATTGGAATGATCCGTAATGCCGAAACAGGAGCGTTGGAGAGTTTCGATTTCAACCATCTGCTGGCCAATGTACCCGAACTCAAGCAATTGAACGTAAACATTGGAACAATAACATTCACTCCCCCAATAGACTCTTCGGACATGGAGCCGACATTGTGGGCACGCATAGTAAGGATTATAGAGGAGAACTATGACAAATATGACGGTTTTGTGATTCTGCACGGAACAGATACTATGTCATTCACAGCATCGGCATTGAGTTTCATGCTCGAGGACCTGATGAAACCGGTTGTTCTCACCGGCAGCCAGTTGCCAATTGGTACACTACGTACCGACGGCAAGGAGAACCTTATTACAGCCATAGAAATTGCAGCGGCAAAGGCCGCCGACGGAACTCCAATGGTCCCCGAGGTTTGTGTATTTTTCCAGGACAAGCTAATGCGCGGAAACCGCACGACCAAAGTCAATTCCGAGAGTTTTGGAGCATTCGACTCAAACAACTACCCACCGCTAGCCATGGCTGGAACGGACATACAGTTCTATACACGAAACATAAAGAAATATGTTCCCGGGCTGAAACTGAAACCACACTACGAATACAACAGCAACATTATAATATTCTCACTTTTCCCCGGTATTCAGCAGGAGGTGGTTGAACAGGTTCTGTTGTCCAAGGAACTGAAAGGTGTTATTTTCCGCACTTATGGTGCCGGCAACGCACCACAGAAAAAGTGGTTGATTGATGTTCTGTCAAAAGCTACCGCCGAAGGAAAGATTATCATAAACATAACCCAGTGCGCTGGTGGCAGTGTACACATGGAGCGTTATGAAACAGGTCTGCAGTTGCTCGAGGCCGGTGTTACAAGCGGACACGACTCAACAGTAGAGGCAGCCATAACAAAACTCATGTATCTGCTGGGCAAAGACCTGCCACCCGAAGAGATTCGCCGACGCATGAGTATAAGTTTTGCAGGAGAGATTTCGGTATAATACATAAAAAAGGAACAGTTTTAAAACTGTTCCTTTTTTATGTTATCACCATTTATCAATAGTTGTTCTTTTTTACCTCAAAGTAAGCCTGTGGGTGCAAGCATGCAGGGCAAAGTTCAGGAGCATTGTTTGCAGTGTGGATGAAACCACAGTTACGGCACTGCCATGTTGTCTCCTCGTTCTTCTTGAACACTGTACCGTTTACAACGTTCTCAAGAAGTGCAAGATAGCGCTCCTCGTGACCCTTCTCGGCCTTTGCAATATTGCGATACATAACAGCAATTGCCGGGAAACCCTCTGCATCAGCAACATCTGCAAAACGTGGGTAGTCGGCTGTCCACTCCTCGTTCTCGCCTGCTGCAGCAGCCTTCAGGTTCTCGGCTGTTGTACCGATTACACCTGCGGGATAGCAAGCTGTAATTTCAACCATACCACCCTCGAGCCATTTGAACATACGTTTTGCATGCTCCTTCTCCTGATCGGCAGTCTCTGTAAAGATTGCTGCTATCTGCTCATAACCCTCTTTCTTTGCAACGCTGGCAAAGTATGTATAACGCATTCTTGCCTGTGACTCACCTGCAAATGAAGTAAGAAGATTCTTCTCGGTCTGTGTACCTTTGATACTCTTTTCCATAATAGTAAATTTATTAATTAAATATTTATGCTTAAACCAATTATTTTAAATGTCAGAACAAACATCCTCACCATGCAAATTACCGTAAGTTATCAATAAACAGCCGGAAAGCAGAGTTTGTTCAACATTTTAACAATTGCAAATATAAATCAAAGTTTTTAGCAAAACAACCGCGAATTATTTAAAATTTCATTACAGACAGCAAAAAAAATCCACAATGCTACCCTACTCCAAGGTCGGTATTATTCATAAGCACCTCAATACCGGGTTTGTCCTTTAAAGTGGGGTACACTTCTGCAGCAAACCAGTCGGCCAATTCGTGATTGCGTCGGACTACAGTTCCATTGTTGCAGAATAGGTTGACACTGAAATATTCAAAATAACGACGCGCAGTCTCAATATCGGCAAGTATGCGTTCCTTGCAGTCATCTGTTGTACAGCATAACAGACACACTCCATGAAAATGCTCCGCAACATGAGTTGGCATAACCCAATCGGGCACACCTTTATTCCAACGGCGGCGCTGTGCTGCGTCAAAGCTCTCAATGCCACAACGGAATTTCACTGTCGCGGGAGCAAACTGTGCTGCAAAGGTTGCCAGACGATTACGGTACATGAAATGTGCCTCGAACCACAAAGTATGGATACCCTTTTCCCTTACCACCTCTTTGATAAGTTCTATGGTCTCGGGATCCAGTTCCATTGCAGAACCGGAATTTATGACATCAAGTACACCATAGCGCCCCGTAACTTTACCAAGCACATCCTTGTTTATCTCAAAAGGCGACGACGACACATCCTCGTGATAATTGCAGAAAGTACACTTGCGCCAACGGCAACCCCTACCCTGCAGCAACACGAATTCACGGGGCATACCGGTATGTATAAGTGCATACCTATCCATTGCTGTCCTTTTTCAACAGGCGTCTTTTAAGGAACACAATGACAGCATAGGCCATTGGTGTACCAAACAGCACCTCTATCGACAACTTCATCACATATTGCAAGGCAATCATCATGAGCAGGTCGTGCACCGAGAGTATACCGGCAAAAGCAATAAGCACAAAAGGCAATGTGTCGAACAGATATGCTATAACAGAACTGCCAATTGTACGCACCCACAAACGGCGACCTTTGGTAATCTTCTTTATATACTCCATGAGCCATGCATTGGAGAGTTCACCAAGCAGGAATCCCACAAGCGAACCAACAACAATTCTTGGCACATAGGTAAATATTGTATTATATGCCGTTTCCGTTGTCTCAAGATAGTCGGGCGACGGCAGCCATACACCAATCTGTGTACAGGCCACCATTAGTACATTACACAGAAATGTTACCCAAATGACCTTGCGGGCAACACGATATCCCCAAATCTCGGCAAGCACGTCGCCAAGCATATAGGCAAATGGGAAAGTGATTGTTCCTGAATCGAAATAGAAGAGTCCGAAAATACTGATGACTTTTACAGCCATTATATTGGACACCAGATAAAGAGTAACAAACAGAGCTGTAACAACCATTAGCGGCATATCGCCGCCTGTTCGGTTTTTGAAAGGGTTTTCCGATACCTTATCCATAATTGTATTTTAAATTTGCGCAAAAATAGCACAAACGCAGTAAAATCACAAATGATGGCGACCCAAAAGCAAAATGGGCCGCCAACTATTGTAATTTTACTCAAAACTCCTTAGCAAGGAAATCTCCTCGGCCCAGCGGCTCTCGTCGGGTGTTTCAAGTATTATAGGCATATCGTCAAAGCGTTTATCCGTCATGAAGCGCTTGAAGAACTCCATATCGAGCAGGCCCATACCAACGCTCTCGTGACGGTCGACACGCGAAGCAAGCGGTTTCTTTGTGTCATTCAGATGGATTCCCCTGAGATATTCAAAACCAATGACCTTTTCAAACTCATCGAAAACCCCATCGTAATTATGCAAGATGTCGTAGCCAGCGGAATATGTATGGCATGTATCAAGACATACACCCACACGGCTCTTGTCATCAATGCGATCTATAATGTAGCGTATCTCCTCGAATCTGTTACCCACATTACTTCCTTGACCGGCCGTATTCTCTATTACCGCTGTCACACCTGTTGTCTTTGAAAGAGCAAGATTTATATTTGCCGCAATATCATCAAGACATTTTTCTATACTCACCTTGTTCAAATGGCTACCCGGATGAAAATTCAGCATTGTAAGCCCAAGTTGTTCACAACGTTGCATTTCATCAATGAATGCAGCACGCGACTTTTGAACAGCCTCTTCATCGAAATTGCCCAGGTTAATGAGATAACTGTCATGCGGAAGAATATAACGAGGGTCAAAGCCACCCTTTCGACAATTCTCCTTGAACAGTTCTATACTCTTTGCTGTCAATGGCGCCGACACCCACTGACGTTGGTTCTTTGTAAACAGGGCAAAAGCATTGGCCCCTATCTCCATTGCATTTAGCGGTGCATTCTCAACTCCACCGCTTGCCGACACATGTGCTCCGATATATTTCATAATAGTATTACTTTTCTTTGAATAAACTTATTAAGATATGCGAAAATATAAAAATTCCGCCGACCGTGAAGCTCTACAAAGAAGAATTTCAACAGGCCTGCGGAATTTTAAATATCATTAACCTATAAATCAGTCGGCAAAGAACTTGTTTCCACCACGCAACAGGTTACGCACCTCACTCAATAGCTCATGGCTTTCCTGTATAAGGTTCAGGTAGACAAAATCCATGCGCAAGCTGCCCTTGCTCTGGTGCAGACGCATTGTCTGTTCCTTGCGCAACGTTGCAAGCGAGTGCTTCAACTGCTTTGCACGTGCCGAAACCTCTTCGGAAGCCTCATAGTTTCCACTTGCAATAATATCATTTATATCCTTCAGCACCTTATATATATCGTTGCAATATGGAGAGAACTCTGCGATATAATGCTTGGACAAAGGACTGAAGCTATTGTCGGCATGCTCTCTCATTGGCTCACCAATACGTGTCAACGTATTGAGCATTTGCTGACAACTGTTTGTACACAAGTGATACCATGTGCTACGCTCAAATGCAAGTTGCTGGTCTATGCGCTGCAAACCACGGGTCTCGGAACGGCGCTGTTTCTTCATAAGAGCCTTTTCCTCTACAATTCTGATAAGAGTACTCTTTAGCGGACGGAGTTCATCCTTGGAGAACGACTCAAACATCTTCTTGTATGCCTCGGCCGAGAATGTCAATGTATGTACAAGAGTATCGGCTGTATGGGATTTCAGATTCTGCCAAACAACTTCCTGATCATCTGATTTGAACACTGCAATCATCTTCTCATCAACCTTTTCGCTACTCTTTTTCTTGTTGTAGTTGATGTGGCTGCGGATAAGCAGATAAATTACAAGAGCAATCATTATGTACATGGCTACAACACCACCATAGTTCATGATAGTTGCAACAAGAGCTGCTATGATGAAAGCAGCACCGGCTGTAATGAACCATCCACCTACCACAGAAACCACACCGGTCACACGGTATACGGCACTTTCGCGGCCCCAAGCACGGTCGGCAAGTGAAGAACCCATACCAACCATAAATGTAACATAAGTGGTAGACAATGGCAACTTGAGTGATGTACCTACAGCAATTAGCAGACCGGCAAGCACAAGATTTACCGATGCACGTACAAGGTCAAACGCCACGTCCTCACGCTCTTCAAGCGGAGCAAAACGTTTGCCAAGCCAGTTCTTTACACCTTGTGGAGTCTTACGTGTAACAGCATCGACGCACTTGCTCACCGCGCGTACCATATTACGTGCCACCGATGATGTACCGAACATCTCACCCTCTTCGTTCTGCTGGCTCGACAGGTCAATTGAAGTCTGCAACACCTTACGTGCCTTCTTACTTGTAAACAGTGCATATACCATTACAGCACCGGCACCAATGAGGAAAAGCACATTTGTTGTTGCCGGCAGGTTAAGAGAATTCATCATGAAACCTTCGACCTGACCTGCGCCGTTGGCCACGAAATCCTTGAATGACTCAAAACCGGCTAATGTAACACCAATGAAGTTTACAAGGTCGTTACCGGCAAAAGCCATTGCAAGCGAGAATGTACCCATGAGTACAACAACCTTAAGCACATTAACCTTGAGCCAATACAGAACCTGCATCAATATTGTAAAGAACACGAATGCGCATATCAGGAAGAACATAGTCTCTTCAAAGATAAGGTGCTGCACACTTGCTGGCAAAAAACCTACCAGTACGCTACCTTTCAAACCCTTGATGAGCATGAAGTATATGATTGCCGTAGTTGCAAAACCACCATACAGACCTATTTTGCGGCCGAGTCTTTTTTTATAATGGAATGTGAATATCACACGCGAAATCCACTGCACCACAAGACCAAAGACAAATGCAATGGCCACAGAAAGGAATATTGATATGATGATTGTCAATGCACGTCCTGTATCCAAATGTTCTAGTCCAGCACCGCCATGAGCTATCAAAGCCGTTACAAATGAAGCTCCAAGCAATTCAAACACCATTGACACTGTGGTTGATGTGGGCAGTCCAAGCGAGTTGAAGAGGTCGAGCAGGAACACGTCGCTTATGACCACTGCAAGGTAAATGCACATCACGTTGCCGAAACTGAAGAAACCCGGATCAAAGATTCCATGTCTTGCAACATCCATCATACCGCCACTGAACGATGCTCCTATAAAAACACCAAGAGCAGCCACAATAAGCACATGCTTAATTTTGGCAGCCCTTGAGCCAACAGCCGAACTCAGGAAGTTCACTGCATCGTTACTGACACCCACTGTCAAGTCTATGATAGCAAGCGTGAACATGAACAGCACGACAAACAGATAGGACAGTTCTACAGAACCAAGCCCCGATACATAAGAAATAATGCCGTTAATAAAATCCATAAAATATTTTGTTATAGTAATATTCCTATTCCAAAATGCAGGCATTGCAACAATGCCGGCACCTTTATAAAACAGCGTTTTCCAATTTGCGTAATAGTGCAATCAATTACGAAATTGTTACAAAAATAAACATTCGTTTTAAAATACAAAATATTTATAGCGAAAAAAATGTAGCGGGTTGTATAAACACCCGCCACACACATTAACCAAAACCTTTCACACAAGACCTACCGGTAAGGCACGGAGATGTCAGAAATCATATCTTGCCGACAGGTTTATACGATTGGCATTATATGTCTTGTTGTCAAAATCCATTCGCCAGCCATGCAGATATTCAATACCGAACTGCATGTTCTGTGTCATATTATAGAAAAGGTTGGCTGCCACATACTGTCCTTTGCGATAAGACTTTGGATTGGCGTCTCCATAACCTACACGTGAGTGCAGAACTGTCTGGCTATATGTTGCCGAAGCAAAGAACTTTGAGTTGAAATTATACTGCACGCCAGCATACCATGCCTCGCTGCGTAGCATCATTGCCTTACCAGGGGAATTAGGATCGGGCACTACATCGACCCCCACATTGGAAATATTGTTCACCAATGAGCCTATACCCTCGCCTATTGTAAACTGTCCTTTCAACTGCAGTTTGCCAAGAGTTGCAAGCAAACTGGCCTGCGCACCCCAACCGACCTTGTCGTTATCGCTGCCTGTAATATTGTCGGTATACGAGATATCGCGCATTATTGCACCAAGACGGATATGGTTTCCGCTCCATCCACCAAGATTATACTGCACATATACAGGGATAGCAGGCGCACGCTGCGCACCCAATGAGATATTCTCATTCTCTACAGCCATAACCTCGGGAGCCTCAACGCCAACACCCATTGAAAGTCCAAAATCAAAGGCATACTTGAACAGGACTTGGGTCGAACGATAGAATGTCATACCACAAGGGCCACCATAGTCAATGGTTACGGGTACTGCAGCAATATCCATGAATGCACCGGTTGTATAACCTATTTTAAGATATTTGGTACTCATGTATGCATTGCGCAACTGGAAACCAAGACCATCACCACGCCAGTTACCCGATGTGTAGACCATGAAATCGCCAAGCAGACGGTTGGTTCCAACAAGTTTCAGGAAGAGAGATGAGTTAGTCATATCCATTCTGTACTGGCTCGATGGAGCACCGCCACGCTGAATGGCCGAAGGGAGAAAGTCGACATTGTCGACAGCACGGTCAAAGTCATACTCAATCTTGGTCTGGAGATAACCACCAATGCCAAGTCCCCATTTGCCATCCTGGTCTACCAGCACAAAACGCGGAGCACGTGGGTCGTGATGATAAGGACTTTGGGTATTCTGAAAAATCTCAACAACATCGGGAGCCTCGTTCACCGTCTCACTGATACAGATAACAGGAACAGCATCGTCGGGAATCTGGATCCAACGCTGCGCATTCACCGACATTACAGCCGCGAGCATAAGCCCGGACATGAAAATAGTTTTAGAAATCTTTTTCATAATTCTGTCTTTTAAAAACTGATTACAGTGATAAAAACATAGAAAAGGGAATAATGTTTATTATTTCCAATAATTATTGTTTACTTTGCATTAAAGCTGAAATATGACATGACAGAGGAGAAAGAAACAACAGAACCCAGGACAGAGCAGTTCAAATACATCCAAGTAACACCACGCGACAAGTCGTGGGGGCTTGCAGTAACTACAGCCGGCTACCAGCACGTACACCCGGGCGACGAATATCCTCTATCGATACATCCGTCGGGGTACAATTTCTCGAACAGCAAGCGCAGGGTACTCAACGAATACCAGATTGTATATATAACCCGTGGCGAAGGTTTTTTCGAGAGCGCCTCTTGCTCCAGAACAAGAATTGTTGCAGGCGACCTGTTCATGCTTTTCCCTGGCGAGTGGCACACATACGGCCCCGACCCCGAAACCGGTTGGGACGAACACTGGATTGGGTTCAACGGCGGTTTTATGGACGACAAGATAAGTAGCGGCTTCTTCACCTTCAAGAACTGCGTGTTCCGCATGGGTATAGACGAGCGCATTACAAACATATACCACGAGGTTCTCGACCTGATACGCGGTGAGCAGAAAGGTTTTCAGCAGATGGCAGGAGGTCTCACAATGTCACTTATAAGCCGTGTGTATTACGAGGATATAAACCACTCGCTTTCCGACAGCTACAAGACCAAGATAATAAAGCAGGCAAAACTCCTTATGCAAGAGGACATGAGCCACAACCGCTCGCTCGAGGAGATTGCCGAATATCTGGGTATGAGCTACTCAACTTTCCGTCGTGACTTCAAGGCCGCATGCGGCATGTCACCCGGACAATACAGACTGGAACTGAAAATTATCAAGGCAAAGGAGTTGTTGTACTCCACCAGGATGAGTATTGCCGACATATCGTCGGACCTGTTTTTTGAAAACAGCGGACAGTTCTCAAACTTTTTCAAGAAAAAGGTTGGAGTATCGCCATTTGAATACCGCAAAAGAATGGCAAACAAAGACAACAACAGTTAACATAAGATAAAAAAATATTATTTATTTGCTTAATTGCTACTGTTTTGCAAAAATTGCGGCATACAACAGTCTAAAGATTCCTATTATGAGCAAAAAGATTATCATTACAGTGCTGATGGCTATGGCATTAATTGCCGGCACAACAGATTGTCGCGCACAGGCACCCACACAACCCTATGTGGATATCAACAGCAGCGTAGAACGCGAAGTAACGCCCAACGAGCTATATTTGAGAATTATAATAAATGAAAGCGACTACAAGGGCAAGAAAAGTCTCGAGAGCATGCAGAACGCAATGCTTGGCGTGCTGAAAAGAAACCGCATAGACATTCCCGAGTGCCTTACATTGAACTACATGGGCAGCGAAGTGAGCTACAAGTTGTTCTCGAGCAACATAAAGCCAAAGACACAAGCGACATACATGTTAAAGCTGTATGACCTTACAATAATGCAACAGGTAATTGCAGAACTTGAGCAACAACAGATTTCGAACATAGAACTTGTACAGGTGAAGTTCACCAAGGAGAACGAACTCAAGGCCGAGATGGCAACAGAAGCCATGAAGCTGGCACAGAGCGAAGCAGCCACACTTGCTGGTGCCATAGGTCAGGAGATTGGGAAAGCCATAAGTATAAGTTCGTGGATGAACGGAAGCCAACCAAGGATATACAAATCGCGTATGGCCAACGAAGAGAGCATTATGGACAGTTCCACCCCTGATGGCTCCGCATCACAGTTCGGTATAGGCAAAATCACATACCGTTTCAATGTCAGTGTACGTTTTGAATTGAAATAGACCATACCTATAATTTGAACATTAATACAACAAGCGGTGTTTTCTTGTGAAAACACCGCTTGTTATGGTTATTACAGAAAAGTTCAAAAGTTTACTGTTCGGCATGCCGCAATCGTCATCGGTACGTTCGGTACTGCTATTGCTTGTACGCATAATCTTCGGGCTCATGTTCCTGAGTCATGGTATTGGTAAATGGATTGCATTCAGCGACTCGCCCAACACATTCCCCGACCCATTGCACATTGGAGGAGCACTGTCGTTCTGGCTTGCATTGTTTGCCGAAGTTGTATGCACCTTTGGCTTCATGCTTGGGGCATTGTACCGCCTATGCCTCATCCCAATGATTTTCACCATGCTTGTAGCCGTACTTGTCGTTCACTCCGGCGACCCTTTTGCAACCAAGGAACTTGCGCTCATGTACCTTACAATATTCGTACTAATGTTCATTAGTGGACCAGGCATATTCTCGATGGACGCAGTGCTTAAAGGATTCTTCAAATAAACAATATAAGAGGGTGACCCAAAAGTAAATGGGTTGCCCTCTTTGCTTTTTATATTATTTATTCTCCGATGTATATCAAGTTGTAAAAAAGATAGCTATTCTTTTGTAAAACAAGAGAATAGCTATTGTTTGTTTTTTAGTTT
>JAFZFM010000059.1 GCA_017555865.1 Bacteroidaceae bacterium | reverse complement strand
GCATTGTAGCACGAAGCACGGAAACCACCCACTGTACGATGTCCTTTTATGGCTACAACACCACGTCTGGCAGCAAAATCGGCAAAAGCCTCTTCAAGTTGTCCGTATTCGGAAGCCATTACAAAATCAATATTCATATACGAGCGGTCATCAGTACACGCAGTACCACAGAACAGCGGATTGCTGTCAATCTCATCATACAACATACAGGCACGTTCTTTTGCACGACGTTCCATTTCGGCCACACCACCCTGCTGCCTTACCCAACGCATGTTGCAGAGAGCCGTATAAACAGGCAAAGTTGGAGGAGTATTGAACATGGAGCCGTTCTTCACATGCACACTGTAGTCTAGCACCGATGGTATCGGGCGCTGTACCTTGCCGAGTGCACTTTCCTTGACAATAACAAAGGAGAGTCCCGACTGTGCCAGATTCTTCTGCGCACCACCATATATGCAATTGTATTTTGCCACGTCTACCGGACGCGACAGAATATCGGACGACATATCGGCTATAAGCGGTACTGGCGAATCGATATCCATGCGGAGTTGGGTTCCATAGATTGTATTATTGGAGGTGATATGCAGATAATCGACATTTTCGGGAATATCAAAGCCTTTAGGGATGTAACTGAAATTCCTGTCGGCCGACGAAGCAACCTCTACCACCTCACCAAAGAGGCGTGCCTCTTTCATGGCCTTTGAAGCCCATGTTCCTGTATTCAGATAAGCAGCCCTGGTATTGAGAAAATTGTAGGGAGCCATACAGAAATGCATACTTGCACCGCCACCCAGAAAAAGCACCTCATATCCATTTGGAACATCGAGCAATTCGCGCAACAGAGCCCTGGCCTCGTCCATCAAAGGCTTGAACTCGGCCGAACGGTGACTCAACTCCATCAGCGACAGCCCCATACTGTTGTAATCGAGAACGGCAGAGGCTGTCTGCTCTACGACTTCGCGTGGCAACATCGAAGGACCTGCATTGAAATTATATTTTCTCATACAATCCACTTGTTACATTTGCGTCTGTTATTATTTCTTTTCAAGTTTCATACTTGCCTTGACAAGATAAACGATCAACAGCACATATGCCACCAATGAGACCAACTCGCTTGCCGAACTCTCTATCCACTTTTCGTTCACAAGTTCAAGACCACCAAAACGCATTGCGGCACTTACCACTCCCATGAGTGCGCCACCGGCAATGAATCCGGATGCAAGTAATGTACACTTCTCGCCACGCTGTGCATTTACAGCGCTATCCTTGCTGCGCGATGTTACATACCAATTTATCAGTCCACCCACCAAAAGAGGCAAATTGAGTTCAAGAGGAATGAACATACCAAGGGCAAAGGCCAATGCAGGAACTTTGAATACAGTGAGTACAACTGCAAGGAGCGCGCCTAGAGCATACAGCAACCAAGGAGCACCGACACCATTCATAAGCGGGTCAATAACTGCAGCCATAGCGTGTGCCTGAGGCGCTGCAAGGTCACCGCTTGTAAAACCATATGTCTTGTTGAGTATCATGATTACACCTGCTACCGTAGCCGCCGAGACAAGAGTTCCGAGGAACTTCCATGTCTGCTGCTTGTATGGTGTACTTCCAAGCCAATAGCCAATTTTAAGGTCGGTAATAAAACCGCCAGCCATTGAGAGCGCTGTACACACGACACCACCCATTATGAGGGCCGCAACCATACCCGAAGCACCTTTAAGTCCAACGGCAACCATCACTACAGACGCAAGAATCAGGGTCATCAATGTCATTCCCGATACAGGATTTGAACCTACAATGGCAATAGCGTTTGCAGCTACAGTTGTAAACAAGAACGATATGACAGCAACAAGTATTACCGCAACGACACTGTGCAGGATATTTCCGTTCATTACATCGAAGACAAAGAATGCCAGCACAAGCAGCAATGTAAATACAGAGCAGAAAATTATAAACTTCATGGACAAGTCCTTATCGGTCCTTTTTACCTCTACACCACCCTTTTTACCGCCAAACTCACGCGAAGCCAATCCAACAGCACTCTTTATGATTCCCCATGAACGGAAAATACCGATTATACCGGCCATTGCTATACCACCGATACCAATACTCTTTGCATACTCCTTGAAAATCACTTCGGGAGACATTTGAGACACAGTTTCAGTTATTGCAGGATTCCACATATTCAGCAATTCATCTCCAAAGAAGATATTCATTCCCGGAATGATGATAAGCCACACAGCAAGTGAACCGGCGCAGATTATTATAGCATATTTCAATCCAATGATACATCCCAAGCCCAAGACAGCCGCACCTGTATTGATTTTAAGAACAACCTTTGCCTTATCGGCAAGAGCCTCGCCCCAATAACAGACACGGGTAGTCACATTCTCGTTCCACCAACCGAATGTAGCGACAATAAAATCATACAGACCGCCAAGCATGGCAGCGATGAGCAATGGTTTAGCCTGACCTCCGCCCTTTTCGCCGGACACAAGAACCTGTGCACTGGCTGTTGCCTCGGGGAAAGGATATTCTCCATGCTTTTCCTTGACAAAGTATTTACGGAACGGAATAAGGAACAGTATACCAAGCACTCCACCCAACAGAGAGCTGATAAACATCTGCATGAATGAAACAGTCATCTCGGGATATTTGCTCTGCAGGATATAAAGTGCAGGAAGCGTAAAGATAGCACCTGCAACAATAACACCGGAACATGCACCGATGGATTGTATAATCACATTCTCTCCCAAAGCGTTCTTGCGTTTTGCCAGACTCGACATGCCAACCGCAATAATGGCTATAGGTATGGCGGCCTCAAAAACCTGACCTACTTTTAGTCCCAAATAGGCAGCTGCAGCTGAAAACACCACAGCCATAATCACACCCCAAGAAACCGACCACGCATTAATCTCGGGATATGCTTTGTCCGGAGACATCAATGGACGATATTCCTCGCCTTTCTTCAATGGGGTAAAGGCATTCTCGGGCAAGCCCGCCATCTCTTCATTTTTCTGTTTCATGGAATTTATTTTTAGAATTTGTTCTTAACATTTACATGAATTGCAAATTTAATAAAAATATAATTAACAAAAACGGCAAAATCCGTTTTTTCACACCACACAGAGCAGAAACAGAAGAGTTAGTTTGCCATTCTGGCATAAATACAATAATTTCGCAAAAGAAAAGCACACACCAAGGAGATGTCAAACAGTTATTTCAGATTCAAGCAGTTTACGATAAACCAGGATAAATGCGCAATGAAGGTAGGCACCGACGGTTGCCTGCTAGGTGGATGGTTCAACACAACCGGCTGCAAAAGGATACTTGATATAGGATGTGGAAGCGGCCTCATTGCATTAATGGCAGCACAACGTTGCAATGCATGGATCACCGGCATTGAAATTGACAACGAAGCAGCCGTGCAAGCCACAGAAAATGTAAATAATTCTCCATGGAAAGAACGTATAGAAGTCATCAATTGCGACGCTTTTGAATTCACCTCTGCCGATTTATTCGACACAATAGTAAGCAATCCGCCATACTTTGTAAACAGTCTTAAATGTGATGACACGTCACGCACACTTGCACGTCACAGCGACAGCCTTGACAGCAACGGTTTCTTCAATATTGCAGACAGGCTTCTTACAAGTACCGGGCGAATAGCGATAATAATACCTACAGACATATTTATAGAGTGGCAACAGAGCGCCGAGAGCAACGGATTCAAAGCAACACGCATAACATACGTAAAGACGACTCCACGCAAAGCCGCTAAAAGAGTCTTGGCCGAATTCACACGCACTGACCAATCCACACAAAACATACAGGAACAGACTCTCATACTTGAGAATTCACCTGGAAAATACACTTGTGAAGCAAAAGAAATACTGCGTGACTTCTATCTTAAAATCACGCAGTAATGTAAATTTATTTCAAAAAAAGAGATATCATTTACGTCCCAACACCGGTAACGTAGGAAGGACACCTGAAACTATATCATAAACCTGTCTAAGAATAGGCACTGGACGACACGTTCCATCCCAACCCGGAAGAGCCAACACGCGCAAGCCATCGGGAACAATCTCTATATTAAGTTCAGCTTCCATGACAGAAGGCTCACCATCGTAATGTACGGCTCCTGCCGCCTTGCGCTTAATCTTCACTTTACGCGCAGCAAAGGTTGTCATATGGCGGTTTTTGTCAAGAGTATTATTAAACAACTGTGCAGCGAGAATTGGCACGTTCAGCGTAGTAAACGGTGCAAGAACCGAAACACTGAGCATACCATCACGCATTGAGGCAAAAGGAGCGATATATGCATTGTTGCCATACTGCGACGCATTGCCACAAGCAATTACAAAAGCCTTGAATGTACGTTTTACCGAATCAATTTCAACCTCGTACTCCTCGGGCTTATAAGTAACCCAGTCGACAAGAGTTTTCTGTACATAACTCATCATTCCACGGCGACCGCCTTTGGCAAAGTCATTGCTGACAAGCGCATCAAAACCAACGCCACACGCACAAAAGAATGGTTTGTCATTAATCTTTCCATAATCAATGATAACAGGTTCGGCTCTGTTTATGAATTCCAAAGCCTTTCTAAGGCTCATGGGAACACCAAGATGACGCGCAAATCCATTACCAGACCCACAAGGCACAACACCAAGTGCTGTATCGGTATGTACAATTGAACGTGCAACCTCATTTATCGTTCCATCACCACCCACTGCCACTACTACATCCACCTTGTTCGCGGCAGCCTCAACCGCCAGTTCACATGCATGACCTGCATATTGAGTGTAGGTAATCGAATAATCGTATTTTCCCGAATCGATAAATTTCTCTATCATTCCCGGCAGTCGATTCTTGCTTCCTACGCCTGATTTTGGATTTATAAGAAACAATATCTTCTTTTTGCTTTTCACAGTCTGGACCATGTCAAATTCATTCTTTTTCGCGAAGATAACATAAAAAGTACGAAAAAACAACAAAACGAAACAAAAGCAAAAACAATTGGAGTGCTATATAATAATTAAATAATAAATATAAAGAGTTTTATTTTTAAAAGTGAGCGAAAAAGAATATCTTTGCATGTTAATAATCCATTTTTAGTAAGAAACTCACCGTTCAATACAACACGGACGGTTCAAAAGATACATTTTATTGATTTATGAGAAGAAAGAAAAACGATGCGTTGACAATGGACAAGGATTACCTTGCAGAATTCTCCATAATATCGGACCAGCAAGAGTTGCCCGATCCTGGAAAACAGACAGTTGATTTTGAAGAGATGGAATTGCCGATACTCCCATTGCGCAACATGGTATTGTTCCCATTATCGGTAATGCCGGTATCAATAGGACGCAAGTCATCGTTGAAACTCGTCAAGGAGGTTGACAAGCATAACGGTTTCATGGGTGTATTCTGTCAAAAAGACCCTTCACAGGAAGAACCAAACATAGAAGACCTATACACGTATGGAACTATAGCAAAGATTATCCGCGTTTTCAAGATGCCGGATGATTCAACAACTGTGTTGCTACAGGGATTCCAAAGAATAGAACTTGCCGAAATCAACGAGACCTCGCCATATCTTAAGGGACGTGTCACCAATGCTGCTGACACAACAGATCCCGATGATGAGGAATACAACGAGGTACTGAAAAAATGTCGCGATACAGCCAAGCATCTCTACAAGCTGAACAACGAACAGCAACCCGACATACTATTCACGCTCAACAACACCAAACCCGATGCCTCACTGATAAATCTCCTGAGTTCAAACGCGAAATGTAGCGTAGCCGAGAGAATTGAACTTTTGAAGGAGAGCAGTATAAAAAGAAGAGCATACCGTCTTCTGTCCATTCTTGACCGCGAGATACAACTCACCGAAATAAGACTCAAGATTACAGAAAAGACACATGCAGACATTGATGAGCAGCAGAAAGAGTATTTTTTGCAGCAGCAGCTAAAGAACATACAGGAAGAACTTGGCGGAAACATACAGGATCAGGACGCAAAGAACCTGCGCGACAAGGCCGACACAAAGAACTGGCCGGACGAGGTGGAAGAGGTTTTCAGCAAGGAGCTGTTGAAACTATCACGCATAAACCCGCAATCACCCGACTATCATGTGCAGCTGAACTACCTGCAATTGTTTGTGAGCCTGCCATGGGGCGAATGCACCGAGGATAACCTTGACATAAACAATGCACGCAAGGTGCTTGACAACGACCACTATGGACTCGACAAGGTAAAGGAGAGAATCCTTGAGCACCTGGCTGTAATTAAAATGCGTGGCGACTTGAAATCGCCCATCCTGTGCCTATACGGACCTCCGGGAGTAGGAAAGACTTCTCTTGGAAAGTCTATTGCTGCCGCACTGAAAAGAAAATATGTGCGCATGTCGCTTGGCGGCATACATGACGAATCGGAAATTCGCGGACACCGCAAGACATACATCGGTGCAATGCCCGGACGTATATTGAAGAACCTTGTAAAGGCCGGAAGTGATAATCCGGTATTTATTCTCGATGAGATTGACAAGGTTGGAGGAGCCTCAAACCATGGTGACCCATCATCGGCACTACTTGAGGTACTCGACCCGGAACAGAACAATGCATTCCACGACAATTTCCTTGACACCGACTATGACTTGTCAAAGGTAATGTTCATAGCAACCGCAAATAATCTTGCCTCAATCCCTGCTCCACTGCTCGACCGCATGGAACTCATTGAGGTAAGCGGATACCTGACCGAGGAGAAGATTGAGATTGCAAAACG
>JAFZFM010000058.1 GCA_017555865.1 Bacteroidaceae bacterium | reverse complement strand
GGTGTTTCTTGTATTGGAAAGGGAATCTTTTGCCAGGCTATGTCCGTGCCTCAATCCGGTCTTTTGTATTCCTTGCAAAAATGTAATGATTTGTTAAACCTTCTTTCTATTAACAAAATTTAGTCATATTCATTTACATTGGTTAAATGCAATTTGCTATAATTGCATAAACATTATAAACAGACTAGGAAAAATGGCACATAGTGCCTATAGATTATGAAAAAAGGACTAAGAGAACTGCTGTCTGCATTGTTTATTGCCGTAGCTCTCCCATTAGGGGCGCATGCTGCAGATAGCGCTGTAATACAGAATTTTGATACTTTGCAGCAAAAAACAACCAAACAACTTTTCGATCCATATATAGCCGAGCCTTTGCCCGGCGGGGCTCCTGAGTGGATGTACGGTATTGCGCAGAATCCTTCAACTGTGAATTTTAAGCAGGTACAGCGCCTTTTCAAGGAGTGGAGTGCAGCCGATGTTGATGTACGTGTAAAAACTGTTGACAACAAGGCCGTTGTAAATTTCTATCGTCGCTGGATGGCTGCCTACCGTAACTATGTTGCAGCTGATGGCTCAATAGAGCTGCCGGCAATAGAACTGTTTGCAGCCAAAGTGGATTCTATGAACAGGCATGTTGCTGCAAGAAGCCTCTCTTCGGCTGCAGCCGATGGTTTGCTGTGGCGCAATATAGGACCAAACAGGACATACGAGAATCAAGATGGTGTTGTAAAACGTAAGGACTCCCAGGTTTGTGTATTTCGCATAGCGGTTAGCCTAAGCGACAGTGCTACACTCTATTGCGGAACAGAGTCGGGCGTGGTTTTCAAAACAACCGACAAAGGCTTGACATGGCAGGCTTGTGCGCCACAGCACTATTTTGGAGGCTCCATATACAGCGTAGCCATTGACCCGGTCGACGAGAATACCGTATATGTTGGCGGAGGTCCATGGCTATGGAAGAGTGTTGATGGTGGTGATAGCTGGCAACGATGTGGAGATGTCGTAAACCGTGTGAATTCGATAAGGATAGATCCTGTGGACCGTAATCGCATAACTGTTGCTGCGGGTGGTGGCAACAATGACAATAAGGGTGGTGGCTTTTACATCTCTACCGATGGTGGAAATTCATTCTTCTGCAGTTTGGGTGGTGTCTGTTTTGACCACGAATTGCAACCCGGTAATTCCAACCGCATATATCTTGTTCGTCGTGACGGAGCAGGTCCATGGGCGGGAATATATATATCCGATGACTCGGGTATGAACTGGAGGCAGGCGCAACTTCCCGTTTCGTCCATGATATGTGGCCGTTTGGCAGTGAGTGCTGCAACGGGTGGCGAGGATTATCTGTATGCTCTTGTTACCGATGACCCATGGGGGTATGACGCCGGTCCCAAAGGCGGTAAGGGTACACCACATATCCTGTTTTCCAAAGATTGTGGCGAGAACTGGGAAGACCAGACCGACAAGGGCGGCAAGTACTGGAATACGACATTCTCACCAATAATGGATGCTGCAGGAGGGCAGGGATTCTTTGATATGATGATTGGTGCGTCGGCAACCAACCCCGCGCACGTGCTGTTTGGCCTTACATCGCTTTACCGTTCTACCGAGGAGGGTGCATGTAACTATCGCGACCATGCGATAGGTGGCTACCAGCGTACCGATTGGATGCACTGCGATATGCAGGATATTGCCATACATCCATGTGGTGATACATGGATATGCAACGATGGTGGTATAAAATATTCGGCCGATTTCTTCGAGACAAAAGGTGAGGACCGCTACGATGGTATTTACGCTTCCGATTATCAGGGATTGGGTGTCGGATGGAACGAGGATGTCATGGCAGCAGGCCGTTGGCATAATGGTGATGTCGTACATGCCTCAACATATGGTGAGGGCAACTCGGTTCATGTAGGCGGTGTGGAGATTGCCACCGGTTATGTAATGAAGAGCAATCCATGGAAAGTCTATTTTACCGATGCCTCAACGCGCATAATGCCACGCGAAATGGATGGGACTGTGCAGGAAGATTTCCGTACCTGGTTCACCGAGAAGAAACCTTTTGAGTCGTTGCGTATAAACGGTGAAATCATCACCGACCCACGCTATGCCTTGAAGGTGTTTCTGCAGGATATGACCGATTATTGGGAGGGATATCTTTCATACGATGAGGGTGCTTCGTTCCAGAAGGTCTTTGACAGCGAAGGTGAGGAATTCTACAGCTATGAGTTCGCGCGCTCCAACCCCGACAGGATATATATTTCGGGCTGTTGGAACTTGTGGCGTTCCGATGATGGAGGATTGACCTTCAATACCTGTACCCAACCGTTCCCAATTACCGATGACTATATCCATTATACACGTGTTGTCGTTGATCCCAACGACGAGAACCATCTTCTTGTAATATGCAACGACCGCTATGGAGCAGTGAGCGAGAGTTTCGACGGAGGCAACAGCTGGAGTGCTTATGACCTGGCAAATCTTTCAGGTATAAGAATACACCAGATAATCCTTGTGGGCGACGAGTACAACAGTACCTATGTGACAAGCTACGATGGTGCAAGTGTCTATTTCCGCGACAATACAATGAGTGAGTTTATCGATTATTCAAGCGGCCTGAACCCCGGCGCACGAATATCAAAGGTTGTACCTTTCTATAAGAACGGTGTATTGCGTATGGCTACCGACCAGGGATTGTGGGAGGCTCCTCTCTATCATCAGAACTTTGTTCCTGTAGCACAGCCTATGGCACTGAATCTTGGAAGCGGTGACCTTACGGCAAACCCTAGAAAAGAGGTGCAGTTC
Organism: Bacteroidaceae bacterium; assembly: GCA_017555865.1. GTDB lineage: Bacteria > Bacteroidota > Bacteroidia > Bacteroidales > Bacteroidaceae > HGM04593. The sequence goes on along the minus strand of JAFZFM010000058.1, from coordinate 5,245 downwards.
GACAGTTACAGCATAGTGTGCCAGGACGAGGATACACGTTGGCAATGGAGTTTCTCTCCACAGCCACAGTATGTAAGTGACCCCACTGTGCGCAATCCCGTAGTGGTGTTCGGCAATCCGGGTGAATATGATGTCACTTTGACAGTTTCAACACCTGCAGGAACTTCATCACGCACAATAAAGCGAATGATTACCATTGCCGGTGAAACTGGTATTGCAAATGGTCGTGTTGGCGAAGTTGGAATAGTGAAAAATGTGCTTGAAAGTGGTGAACCGCTTGAGGTCATAGCTTCGGGAATGACAGTTTCTGCCGTCTTTACAGTACATGGTATGAAAGGACAACTGCTGTACGAGACCTCTATTCCTGCAGGGGATGACAAAATTAGCATAATACCGGGGATTCTTCCCACCGGTGTATATATCTACTCAATAAAGAGTGCAACACAGAAATTCTTCGGTCAATTCATTATAAAATAGCAAATCATGAAACTATATAAGAATCTGTTTTCGGCTTTGTGTATATTTTTCATAACGTCGGTCAATGCCGGTGAGAAAGCCGACTCCCTCTTTACCCCATATAAACTCAACTATTTGCCTGCTGGTGCACCGGCATGGATGGCGCAACTGGCTTCACCCAATGGCTTGGACTATAATGCCATGGTCGACAGTTTTGAGGTTTATCTAAGGAACACGCCGGGCGCGCGTTACAAGTCGCGCGACACAAAGCAGGTGGTGAACCACTTCCGCCGCTTCCAAAAGGCATATTCACGCTTTGTACAATCCGATGGGATTATAAAATTGCCTTCTGCACTCAGTTATCACGGCGATGTAGAGAGCGCACGCAACGAGGCGCGTGCTGCAAAGCGTGCAGCTGGCTACTCAACAGAACCCCGATGGCAGGTGATTTCTCCCATAGTGACCTATGACTATCTTACCAAAAAGGTGTCTCCTGCACAGGCTAATATACAGCGCATGAGGGCTTCTCGTTCCAATCCCGATGTGCTGTATTGCGGCTCCGAGACCGGTCTTGTGTTCCGTTCTATTGATAAGGGCGAGTCATGGACACCATGTAACCATGGCGAGTGGATGGCTGGTGAGATAACAACTATAGATGTAAGTTCAACAAACCCCGATAGAGTGCTTGTGGGTGCAGGTGGTGTCTTCTGGATAAGTAACGACGGTGGCGATACTTGGGAGAATATTACTCCTGTCAAGAGTACTTATGCACGTACAAGTGTTGCACTCTTCCATCCAGCCGATGACAATGTGATACTTGCCGGCGACCGTTCACAGTTGTGGCGCAGTACCGATGGTGGTCGCTCGTGGCAATGGATGCTTGGTGGCATGGTTTTTGACCTCAAGTATTCGGTGCAGAACCCCGATGTGTGTTATGTTGCAATAGAGCAGGAGAGCACAGTAAAACTCTACAAGAGTGAGAATGGTGGAGAGTCCTGGAATCCTCTCACACTCGACGGTCAACCGCTCATCAGTGCGCGAATAGGACTTAGCGAAGCTCCCACCGGCGCCAATTATATATACCTGTGGGCTTGTCGCAGGAATCATCTTTCTCAGCCCGGTCCGCTATACTTCAGTGGTCCTGCATTGTTATACAAAAGTACCGATGGAGGTGCTTCGTTTACAGTAACCGACCCTGTGTCCCAGATGGAGAGTGTTGACGCAAATGGAGGTCAGGGATATTACGATCTTGTGTGTACGGCTTCGGCTACCGATCCTGAATATCTGCTAGTGGGCATAATACAGCTGTACCGCAGTACCGATGGTGGAAAGACATTTGAAAACATCGGTGGCTATTACGGCAAATACGATCTGCATTGCGATATGCAGTCTATCCAGACAAACGGTGCCGGCGATACATGGCTGTCGACCGATGGTGGAGTAATTTATAGCAATGACTTTTTTGCAACCGACGCACAGCCAAGACTTAACGGTCTCTATGCCAGTGAAATGTGGGGCTTTGATCAGGGGTGGAATGAGGATGTCATGGTTGGCGGGCGCAATCACAACGGCAATATGTCTCAGTTCGACCGCTATAATGGTGTGACTTTGTCAATGCGCGGTTCGGAGCGTCCTACTGGCTATGTGTTCCTCTCCAACCCACGCAAAGTTGCGTTCAGCGACTCGGAGAATGTTGTAATGCCATCCGATTGGCGCGACGATTTTGTGCCTTTCCTCGATTTCTGGAGCTATCCCAAAGAGTCGTCGCAGCATGGTTTCAGCTTTGAATTTGATCCTCGCTATGCAAAGTGTTTCTACATTATACAGGGAAACTACGACGATGATTACAAGACCCTTTGGTGCACACGCGATGACGGAGCCTCATTCTCTACAGTGTATAGATTTGCCAATCCTATAACAGGAATGGCGCTGTCACGTTCGAACCCCGACAAGATTGTGGTATCCACATGGGGACGCATATATTATTCACTTGATGCAGGGGCTACATTCAACGAGTATGAAATTCCCGATGAAATGACATATTCGATAAACTATAAGATTGCAGTCCATCCCACCAATGAGAACGAGATTTGGGTTGGTGATGGCAATCCCGGAGGTATGTGGCGCACTGTTGACAACGGCGCGACATGGGAGAAAATGGATGACGGCCTTACATTTGCCGGTTGGAATGGAAATGTTGAGCCTCACAGCATAGGTCGTTTCTTCCTCACCGGTAACGAGAAGAATGCGGTTTATGCCATTGCCTTTACAATGGGATATCTCAACGAGAGCTATACTACACCACGTGGACGTGTGCTGTATCGCGACGACACAACCGATGGTTGGCAAAACCTCAGCGATGGTTTGCCAATGGTTGCCAATCTTAACCGCATGCTTCCTTTCTACAAGGAGGGTGTCATACGCCTTGCAACAAACAACGGAATATGGCAGCGTCCGCTTGTAGATAGTGAGTTCAAACCCATTGCGCAACCACTCATTCTCAATGCTGGTTCGGGTGACAATACAACAGGCAACTATCCTCGTGAAGTTCAACTCGAGAGTTACAGTATTGTGAATCAGACAAACGTGCAATGGAAATGGGAAATCAATCCGGCACCGCTTTCAATAACATCCTTTGAGGTTCGCAATCCGGTGATTACCATAGAACCAAACCAGACATACGATATTTCGTTGACGGTTACAACACCTGCCGGCAGCGATACCAAATGCATAAAGGGGATGATTAAAGGCGGCAAGCCCGTACCCGACGCAACATTGGTAGAGAATATCTCAAACGTCAAGGATATAATGCTGTTGAACGGTAACGTTGTTACGGTTGGCGAAAACTTTATATTTGCTCCAACAGACCTGAGTGGTGAAACAACGCTGCATATATATAACTCAAAGGGTGAGGTTGTGGAAAAGATTGTTTCTACAGGTAAAATGGAGATAAATACTGCCGGTTATGCGGCAGGTGTATATTTCTTTATGGCTGCAGATGAGGCTGGGTTCAAGAAGACCGGTAAACTGCTTGTCCGAGAATTAATATATAGTAGCTGAAGGTGATGAAAAGGAAACTCTCTATACTGCTATGTTCATTGCTGGCTGTTGCAGGCTTTGCGCAGGATAACTATAACTATTTGCTCGACGAGATTGTTATTTCGTCGAGCCGATGGTGTAAGGAGAGTGAGTCGCAGCCGGTAAAGGTCACAGCTCTGAAGTTTGAGCAGTCAAATGCTCTAAATCCTCAAACAGCGGCCGATGTCCTTGCCCTGTCGGGTGAGGTCTTTGTGCAAAAAAGTCAGTATGGTGGTGGTAGTCCCATGATACGCGGTTTTGCTACCAACAGGTTACTCTACAGTATTGATGGGGTGCGAATGAATACAGCCATATTCCGCTCGGGCAACATACAGAATGTGATATCGCTTGACCCCTTTGTCATAGGTTCTGTTGAACTGCTCTTTGGCCCTGGCGCAGTGAGTTACGGTAGCGATGCAATAGGTGGAGCAATGGTTTATAATACAGTTTCTCCACAGCTTGCTGTCGGCGATGAACCACATCTCTTCGGGTCGGCGACAGTGCGCACAGCAACAGCCTCGAATGAACTCACAGCCCACATGCATGTAGGGGTTGGGTGGAAACGTTGGGCATTCCTCACAAGCTATAGTGCATCATCATTCGGTGATCTTGAGCAGGGAAGCGATGGCCCATCCGAATATATAATGCCATACGTGGTTCTGCCGGCTTCTGTAATAGATTTTGATAGTGGCGAAATTACCGACAAGGTTGTTGCAAACAGCGACAGACGCAAGCAATCTCCAAGCGGTTATACACAACAGAACTTCATGCAGAAGTTGCGATATGCTCCATCGGAAGCATGGAATATGGAATATGCGTTCCACTATAGCGAGACATCCGATTATGCGCGTTACGACCGTCATCAACGTATGCGGGGTGGACTGCCACGTTATGCCGAGTGGAATTATGGCCCGCAGAAATGGCTGATGAACCACCTGCGTGTAGAGAATTCTTCGGGTAGCAATGTGTACGATTCCTTGCGTGTAAATCTTGCCTTGCAACGTTTTGAGGAGAGCCGCATAAGCCGCGAACTGAACAATTCAAGGCGTGAGACACAGAGTGAGACTGTCGATGCATGGAGTGCAAATGTCGATTTTATAAAGGAACTATCCGGCGATGTCTCATTTTCTTATGGTGTGGAATATGTGCAGAACAATGTACGTTCTTGTGGTGTGGCCGCCGATGTGGTGACAGGTGGCAAGCAATCCATGGAGGCACGTTATCCCAAGGCACAGTGGTATAGTGCAGGTATCTATGCTCAGAGTGAATGGCATATCACATCTCGCCTGAACGTTGCTGCCGGTGCAAGATACAATTACTATGCCATTGATTGTGATTTTTCCACCGTCGGCTATGATATTTCTTTTGCACCGCTTCAGCGCGCTTCATCCGGCAGTGTAACAGGTAATATAGGTTTCAATTGGCGCCCGAATTCCAACTGGTTGTTCCGCTTGAACTATGCACGCGGTTTCCGTGCACCCAATGTCGACGATATGGGCAAACTCTTCGACAGTGCCGATGGTTGTGTCACTGTTCCAAATCCATCGCTCAAACCAGAATACGCCGATAATATAGAATTTGGAATAGCCAAGCGTATTGGGTCCATAGTAAAAGCCGATATCACAGCATACTATACACATCTTTCCAATGCCATAGTTCGTCGGGACTATACATTCAATGGTAGTACCACAATGCAATATCAAGGCGAAAT
>JAFZFM010000057.1 GCA_017555865.1 Bacteroidaceae bacterium | reverse complement strand
TGTGGAACTCAAAAGTAGCTTCGGTTCCCATAAGCAGATATGAGAGTGTTGCAGCTGTCACACTTGCAATGAGAAGCGGAAGCAAGGAGGACATTGTGAGGTCGATCATAAGTACCTCTATCACAAAGACAAGACCTGCTATCGGCGCTTTGAAGATACCTGATACGGCACCAGCAGCACCACAGCCAATAAGCAGCATCATGACCTTCTTCTCCATTTTGAAAAGGCTGCCAAGGTTGGAGCCTATGGCCGAACCTGTCATTACAATGGGAGACTCGGCTCCAACAGAACCTCCGAATCCAATGGTGATTCCACTGGCAAGTAGCGATGACCATGTGTTGTGCCGCCTGATTTTTCCCTGTCGGCAGGATATTGCATACAGCACCTTGGTAACACCATGGCTGATGTCATCCCTGACAACATTCCTGATTACAAGTCCGGTAATGAAGATACCTATTACGGGATAGACCAGATAGAGCCAGTTGAATGTGTGAGGGTCAAAACCACCTGTAAGCAGATGTTGGATAAAATGGATAAGATGTTTTAGTGTGAATGCAGCAAGAGCCGAGAGAATACCCACAACAAAACTCAAAACCAGTATGAACTGGTTCTGTGATATATGCTTCTCGCGCCAACATATAAAACGGTCTATAAGACTATTATCCTTAACCTTCTCCATTATTGCCTTATAACGGTTACAACACCTTCTGATGTAAGTTTAATTATACTTGATGATTTTGCCTTACCCTTTTCGAGTTGCTTATAGTTCACCACATAATCGACAGCCTCTATAATTTCACTGCTTATTTCACCAAAATTGTTTGGAGTAGGCTCGCCGCTGATATTGGCCGATGTTGAGACAACAGCCTTTTGGAAACGGTAACACAATTCTTTGGAGAAGAGTTCCGATGTCACACGGATACCGATACTGCCATCCTCGGCAGCAAGACCTGGAGCAATATTGCGTGCGCCGTCGTATATGATTGTAAGAGGCGAGGTCGAAAGTTCTATCAAGTCCCATGCTACAGATGGCACGTTGCCTACATAGCGTGCCAATCTGTCGGCACTGTCGACAAGCAACAACATTGCCTTACTGTCGCAACGTTTTTTTATTTCATAGACTTTCTTCACAGCAGCAGCATTTGAGGCATCGCAACCGATACCCCAGACAGTGTCGGTAGGATATAGTATTACACCGCCACTACGCATTACCTCGATACATTTCTTTACCTCGTCTGCTATTGTACCCATATCGCGCTATATTAGAATTCACTTGTAAAATGGAAACGTATGGACTTGAAGTCGTTCTGAGCCATTTGCAGGACATAGTTGCTGTCGGCAAGGAACACATCGCGTCCTTCAATATCCTTTGCCATATACTGGTACTTGCGTTTCTTGAATGACTCAAGTTCCTCGGCATTGTCGCTCTCGATCCAGCATGCCTTATACAGGTTGACTGGCTCCCAGCGGCATTTTGCGTTGTACTCGTTCTCAAGACGATACTGGATAACCTCGAACTGAAGCTGTCCAACAGTTCCAATGAGTTTGCGGCCATTGTGCTGGTTGACAAACAACTGCGCTACACCCTCACCCATAAGCTGATCGATACCCTTTGCCAACTGTTTTGTCTTCATTGGGTCGGCATTCTCGATGTACTTGAACATCTCGGGCGAGAAACTTGGCAATCCTTTGAAATGCAGGAGTTCGCCCTCGGTCAATGTATCACCTATCTTGAAGTTACCGGTATCGGGCAAACCTATGATATCGCCAGGGTAAGCCTCTTCGATGGTACTCTTGCGTTGAGCCATGAACTGTGTTGGAGATGAGAAACGCATATCCTTATCCAAACGTATGTGGTGATATGGTGTATTGCGGACAAACTTTCCTGAACATATTTTACAGAATGCAACGCACGAACGGTGGTTGGGGTCGATGTTTGCAGTAATCTTGAATATGAAACCGGTAAACTTGGGATCCTCGGGGTTCACCATGCGCTCTACGGCCTGAACGGGACGTGGACTTGGAGCAATCTTCACAAAACAGTTCAATAGTTCTTCTACACCAAAATTATTGAGTGCAGAACCAAAGAATACAGGAGCAACCTTGGCATTAAGATAGTCCTCGACGTTGAACTCGGGATATACTCCATCAACCAATTCAAGGTCGGAACGGAGTTTGAATGCAAGGTCCTCGCCGATACTCTTGTCGAGTTCATCGCTGTTTATATCAATCTCAACCTTTTCGGTCACACGCTGCTTGTTGGGAGTGAAAAGGTCTAGTTTCTGCTCATATATGTTATATACGCCCTTAAAACGCGCACCTTGATCAATAGGCCAGCTCAATGGGCGTACTGCAATCTGCAATTCGCTTTCAAGTTCATCGAGCAATTCAAAAGGGTCACGTCCTTCGCGGTCCATCTTGTTGACATAGACAATAACCGGAGTATTGCGCATGCGGCACACCGACATAAGTTTACGTGTCTGTGTCTCAACACCCTTGGCGCTGTCGACAACAATGATAACACTGTCGACAGCGGTCAGTGTACGGAAAGTATCCTCGGCAAAATCCTGGTGACCCGGAGTATCAAGAATGTTAATCTTGTATCCTTCGTAATCGAACTCCATCACAGATGTTGTAACAGAGATACCACGCTGTTTTTCAATCTCCATCCAGTCCGATGTAGCAGTCTTCTTTATCTTGTTTGACTTTACGGCGCCGGCAACCTGAATCTGACCTCCAAACAACAGCAACTTCTCGGTCAGTGTTGTTTTACCGGCGTCGGGGTG
>JAFZFM010000056.1 GCA_017555865.1 Bacteroidaceae bacterium | reverse complement strand
GCGAAGGTTACCGACTACATCCATATTGAATACATAAATGGGAAGATTATTCTCACGGCACATTGCTGTAGCAGTGATATCCATTACCTTCAGGCCACGTGAAATGACCTCGTCGTATGTAATTTCGTTGAATTTTGTTGCAGTAGGATCTTTCTCGGGGTCAGCTGTATAGATACCGTCAACACGTGTACCCTTGAGCATTACATCGGCCTCAATCTCAATACCACGGAGCGAAGAGCCTGTATCGGTTGTAAAATATGGAGAACCTGTTCCTGCAGCCATAATAACCACCTTACCCTCTTCCATAGCCTCTATTGCTTTCCATATGGTATAGAACTCACCAACCGGCTCCATACGTATAGCTGTAAACACCTTATTAGGAACACCTGCAGCACCAAGAGCCGAACTCAAGGCAAGGCTGTTGATAACAGTAGCCATCATACCCATCTGGTCGCCCTTTACGCGGTCAAAACCTTTGCCGGCACCTGTCAGTCCACGGAAGATATTACCGCCACCAATGACAATACCTATCTGAACTCCCATGGCAGCCACCTCCTTTATTTGTGCAGCATACTCGTTAAGACGTTTTACATCAATACCATAACCCTGTTCACCCATGAGGCTTTCACCACTGAGTTTCAACAATATACGTTTAAACTTTGCCATAATATCTATTATTATAAATTATTTGTATTCATTTTTGTAAAGATAGGGCAATTTCTTAAAATATGCTATATTTTACTGCAAAAGGTTCTAAAATTTCAACACTGACGTTTTTTTGGTTAAATTTGCATATAAATATTCAAGACCATGCGATTTATAAAGAACCCCAATATAACCATTGCTGTACTGGCAGCCTATACAGCAATCATGTACCTGTTTTTGTTTCCACGCAACACCGAGATGAGCAATACAGAAAAATGGATTACCGTTGGAGTATCTGTTGTTGTACTTGCACTGCTGTGGATATTGTTGCGTTACAGGAACAAACTTCGCAAGCAACGCGAGGAGGATATGAAAGACGAAAGATAAATTACAACACCTGCTCAACCTCCTTGAATGCATAGCGCGACAGGGTTCCATCGGCGCGGCGCAAAAGCAGATGCCCCGTGGGCTCCACACCTTCAACCACAGCAGTGAAACTGCCGTCAGCATCAATGAACCGGCGCTGCTCGCCAAAGCCCAACAACAACGCCCTGTATTCAGCAGCAACAGCAGCCTTGTTGCCCCATTTTATTTCCGCATAATAGCGGCTGAAACAATCCATGATATCGGCAAGCACATCATCCACTGCAATTTCACGCCCGAGCAGCATTTTCATGGAAACGGGAACTCTGTCCATGGACGGGAACTCACTCTGGTTCACATTTAGTCCAAGCCCTATTATCGCCTGCTCCACAAAAGCGCCACAACAGTCCAGTTCTATAAGTATCCCGGCTAGTTTGCGTTCACCGACGTATATGTCATTGGGCCATTTCAGCCTTGTATCAATTCCATAACACCTCATTGCCATGTGCACAGCCAAAGCCACAGCCTGGGACAGCAGGAACTGGTTTGTAACCTCAAGCGACATGCCCGGGCGCACCAGAAAGCTCACAAGCAGGTTCCGGCCCAGCTCCGAAGCCCACACGTTTCCGCGTTGGCCACGTCCAGCAGTCTGATGCTCTGCAACCACAGCTACAGTGCTGTAACCGTTGCGCCACAAGGCAGCAGCCTCATCGCGTACATAACGGTTCGTTGAATCAACGACACCGAGCCTCTTTACCAATATATCACTTGCCATATCTCTCGCGGGTTTTCTTGGGAAGTTTCTTCATTACTTCGTCATAGGAGTGGTCTATGAGCGAGCGCACCAAGGCGTCGTCGAGCCTCATTATGTCGAGTTGATTCCAATAACGCTTATTCATGTGCCACGCAGGGGAAATCTGGCAGTATTCGTCGCGCAGTTCAATGGCGTAATCAGCATCACACTTCAGGCAGAACCATTCGGTATTTTCAAGGTCAACGATAGCAAATATTTTCTTCTCAACCCTGAAAGCGAGCGTAGTTTCATCAAAGGGGAAATCCTCCGTTGCGCCAGGTTTTCCCAAGCAATATATGCGCGCGTCTTCAATATTCATAAAAAAAACTACCAAGTTGAATAAAAAGCATCCTCAATGTGTTCTATCCTGTATGGTTCACAATCACCTACAACAGTTATAATATCGAATCTGAATTTCAGGTCTATTCTGTTTCGTGTAATATATGACTGCGCCGCGGTAATGAGTCTCTCAATCTTCATTGGCGTAACAGCATCGGCAGCATTACCGAACTCCTCGCTACGTCGGCTTTTCACCTCAACGAATACAAGAACATCGCGCTGACGGGCAATGATATCGATCTCCTTGTGACCCGAACGCCAGTTATAATGCAGCACAGCATAACCTTTGTCGAGCAGGAACCGCCCGGCAAGCATTTCACCTTTATCACCCAACAAATTATGTTCTGCCATAACAAATGAGCTGCAATTTTACAATTTATTTAGCGAAGATAAGAAAAGCTGCATGCAAAAGCAAAGAAAAACTTGCATTTGCTCTCAAGTTGAAGTAATTTTGCCATGCAGCAAATGCATATCAACATGAGTACAAAAAAGACTAAATCACCCAAGGCCACAACAACCCGCACCCAACCCGTACGCCATTCACGTGTGGTATGCCTTGTAAGTGATGAAGAGATGAAGATAATCGATGACTACCTGAAAAAATACCGCATAACCAACAAAAGCAATTGGATGCGCGAAACACTACTGTCGTTCATATACAAGAACCTTGACGAGGATTACCCCACGCTTTTCGGAGAGCACGACATGCGTCGTTAATACACTATGACAGATATAGACTACATGAAACAGGCGCTCGCCGAGGCGCACAAGGCCTATGAAGCCGACGAAGTGCCCATTGGAGCTGTGATAGTATGTAAAGGGCGCATAATAGCCCGTGCGCACAACCTTACCGAAATGCTCAACGATGTTACTGCCCACGCCGAAATGCAGGCCATAACAGCGGCAGCCACAGGCATTGGAGGAAAATATCTTAATGATTGCACTCTTTATGTAACAGTTGAACCCTGCCCCATGTGTGCAGGAGCCATTGCTTGGGCGCAACTTGGAAGACTTGTATACGGTGCCGGTGACGAAAAACGCGGCTATCGCCGCTACTCACCAGATGTCCTGCACCCTAAGACCGAAGTTGTTGCAGGAGTATGCGCCGACGAAGCAGCAGAACTGATGAAAAAGTTTTTCGCCGGAAAAAGATAAATGGTTGCCTAAATCAATTGGCAGCCATTTTTTGCAATAAGACGAACAGGAAACAGATTTCCATGCAAGTCCCATTATTCTATCTCTTCAAAATCCACATACTCACCCTCATCCTTATCAAACAGTTTCTTTCGCGGCTGAGTACTGTTTTTCTTTTCACTTTCATAATGAGCGGAGTTGTTGCTCCACTGTCTGAATTCACTATTAAAGGTACTTCTCCTTGTTCTACCACCCCTGAAAATTGAGATAATCCTTGACACTATTGACAAGATTATTGATGGTATGAGCATTATAAAGAATAGTACCAATGCAAATATTACAAATATAAATCCCATATAATCTCTTTTAAAAAAAGGCACCCGATTATCTATTTATAAACAAAAAGATAATCGGATTGTTGTGACGTACAAAATGTACTTTAGACCCTGGCACCCTTCACATAAAGGATTATGGAAAGGAGCATATACCATGATATGATTGCAACCGGAGCCAAATAGCCCAAAGCCAACATAGGCAAGGAAACAATCAGGAAAACGAATCGTGTTTTGTTATACTTCCATTTGAAACTCTTGAACTTGAGCGAGAACATCGGAATCTCCGACACAAGGAAATAAGAGAACAGGAGTATAAGAGCCAACATAAGGAACCAACCTGCATTCAGATTGAAAATCCAATGCCCGGCACCGGTAACCAGAGACGACCAGAAAAGAGCATTTGCAGGTGTCGGCAAACCAATGAATGTATTTGTCTGTCGTGTATCGATATTGAACTTAGCAAGCCTGCAAGCCGAAAATACAGCTATAAGGAAAGCAAAGTAAGGAATAATCTCCTTAAATGCGCCAAGATACTCGGGATAGTACAATACATCCTTCATATAGCAGAAAACTATAGTTGCCGGAGCCATACCAAAAGTAACATCATCGGCAAGAGAATCCATCTGCACACCAAGCGGAGACGATACATGCAACATGCGTGCAACCATTCCGTCAAAGAAATCGAACACAGCACCCACCACTATAAACAGCATTGCCAAGTCGAAACGGCCGTTGAAAGCCATAACGCACGCAATACAACCCGAGAACAGATTACAACAAGTTATTGCATTTGGAATGTGTTTCTTTATGGACATAATCTCTGTTATTTAAGATTTGCAATTACAGTTTCATTACCCACAGTCTTCTGGTTAAGCACAACCTGAATGTCTGCGTCAAGAGGCAGATAGAGGTCTACGCGTGAACCAAACTTGATGAAGCCCATGTGCTGGTCGATAAAACACTCTTCACCAGCCGAAGCATAGGTAACAATGCGTCGCGCCATTGCACCGGCAATCTGACGTACAAGGATTTCACGGCCATCTTCCATTCTTATTACCACCAAAGAACGCTCGTTTTCGGTACTTGCTTTTGGAAGCCATGCCTTGTGGAACTTACCCTTCTGATGTTCCGAACGTATAATCTTGCCATCTACCGGATACCAGTTGGCATGCACATTCATTGGGCTCATGAAGATAGAAACCTGCATTCTCTCGTCCTTGAAATGGTCTGGTTCAAACACCTTCTCAATAACCACAACCTTACCGTCGGCAGGAGCTACAACTACATTCTCCACATCACCCGGGAAAATTCTCTTGGGGCTACGGAAGAAATTAACCATCAGCATATACAATACAAAGAAGAATATGCTGACAATTGAGTTGATGATTATATTCTGTGGAAAGAAATACCACAGCGGAGCATTAATCAATGCAAAAATCACAAAAGAGGTAATCAAGATACCTCTACCCTCACTATGGATTCTATAATCCTTTAATTTTCTAATTCTCTTGAACTTTTTCATATCAAGGTATTTCTACACATTATTTCACAAAATTAGTTTTTTTTTATCAAATACCAAATAAAACAGGGCAAAAAACATACGTCCACTATAAATTAACAAACAAAACTACATATTTAAATTCCGCAAAGGAAACAAGAATACTATTACGGCACCAATGTTAATAAATTTTAGGTAAAAAAAGGAGATTAAATGAACAAAAGGTATTACCTTTACACAAATAACAGAATCACACATGCAAGACTTCGTACACCTACATGTTCATTCACAATACTCAATCCTTGATGGCCAGGCTGCCATAAAAAGGCTTGTCGACAAGGCCATTGCCGACGGAATGAAAGGAATTGCCATAACCGATCATGGAAACATGATGGGTATAAAGGAGTTCTACAACTATGTCGGCAAAGTGAACAAGGGAAAGGAAGGCGATGAAAGGTTCAAGCCCATCATAGGTTGTGAGGTATATGTTGCTGAACGCAGACTATTCAATAAGGAGTTGAAGGAGGACATGCGCGGACACCACCTTATACTGCTTGCAAAGAACAAAAAGGGCTACCACAACCTTGTAAAGATAGTATCCAAGGCATGGAGCGAAGGTTACTACTACAACCCCCGAACCGACAAGGCCGAACTCGAGAAATACCACGAAGGCATAATATGCTGCTCGGCATGCCTTGGTGGAGAGATTCCACAACTCATAAAGAACGGAGAACTTGAAAAAGCCGAGGAGAGCGTACTGTGGTTCAAGAACCTTTTTGGCGAGGACTACTACCTGGAGCTACAGCTTCACAAAGCCACTGCAGAACGCGCGAACCACGAGGTATACCCCCTGCAGGTCGAGGTCAACAAACACATCATTGAGTTGAGCAAGAAATGTGGAGTAAAGCTTATATGCTCAAACGATGTACACTTTGTAGACGAAGAGAATGCCGAGGCGCATGACCGCCTGATATGTCTTAGCACCGGTCGCGACCTCGATGACCCCACCCGTATGCTATACTCAAAGCAGGAGTGGATGAAGACAAAAGCCGAGATGTTCGAGATGTTCGGCGATATCCCCGAGGCTATGGCCAACACTGTAGAGATATGCGACAAGGTGGAGTTCTATAAAATTGACAACTCCCCCATCATGCCTAACTTCGCAATCCCTGAAGATTTCGGTACCGAGGAGAGTTATCGTCGGAAGTTTACCGAGCAGGATTTGTTCGACGAGTTCACCCGAGACGAGAAAGGCAACGTAGTGCTGTCGCAGGAGGCCGCCGAGAAGAAAATCAAAAGCCTTGGCGGATATGACAAGTTATACCGTATAAAACTGGAGGGAGACTACCTGCGCAAGCTATCATACGACGGAGCAAAAAAATGCTACCCCGAACCTTTTACCCAAGAGCTTACCGACCGTATTGACTTTGAGCTTCACATTATGAAGACCATGGGTTTCCCCGGTTACTTCCTTATCGTGCAGGACTTCATTAAGGCGGCGCGAGAAGAGCTTGGAGTATCAGTAGGCCCAGGCCGTGGTTCGGCTGCCGGTAGCGTTGTGGCATATACTCTTGGAATCACAAGGGTCGACCCTATAAAATATGACCTGCTGTTCGAGCGTTTCCTGAACCCCGACCGAATATCATTGCCCGATATCGACGTCGATTTCGACGACGACGGACGCGGACGCGTACTCAACTGGGTAACAGAGAAGTACGGACAGGAGAAGGTGGCACATATCATTACATACGGTACCATGGCAACAAAACTTGCCATCAAGGACGTTGCGCGAGTGCAGAAAGTACCTCTCGACATATCGAACAAACTATGTAAGGCCATCCCCGACCGTCTGCCCGATGGATTGAAGATGAACCTTACAAACGCAATACAGGCAGTACCCGAGTTGCGCGAGGCCGAGGCTTCGCCCGACCCGTTATTGCGCGATACCATAAAATATGCAAAGATGCTCGAGGGCAACGTGCGCAATACAGGTGTACACGCCTGCGGAACAATCATCTGCCGCGACGACATTACCGACCACGTTCCCATTAGCATTGCCGAGGACAAAGAGACCGGCGAGAAGATGCTCGTGACACAGTACGAGGGAAGCGTTATTGAAGAGACCGGTCTCATCAAGATGGACTTCCTTGGACTCAAGACACTATCCATTATAAAAGAGGCCATCGAGAACATAAACCAGAGCCTTAAGATTGATGTGGACATTGACTCAATCCCCATCGACGACCCAAAGACATACGAGCTGTACTGCAAGGGAAACACCATCGGTACATTCCAGTTCGAGTCACCGGGTATGCAGAAATACCTGCGCGAACTGCAGCCAAGCACATTCGAGGACCTCATTGCCATGAACGCCCTCTACCGCCCCGGCCCAATGGACTACATCCCCGACTTCATCAAGCGCAAGCACGATCCTTCGCTGGTGCAGTACGACATTCCTTGCATGGAGAAATACCTTAAGGACACCTACGGCATCACAGTGTACCAGGAACAGGTGATGCTTCTGTCGCGTCTGCTTGCCGACTTCACACGTGGCGAGAGCG
>JAFZFM010000055.1 GCA_017555865.1 Bacteroidaceae bacterium | reverse complement strand
GTTGGCTGTAGTATCCTGCATTCCAGTTGCGTCTGATGCGCCCATCGTGCGCGCATTGGTATGTGTTCCTGGTCCACAAATACCCTGCGAGTCACGACCGCCATACTTGGCGAAGAATAGGTTGCCGACATCCTTGTGCATCTCCCAATCAACCAACTGGAAGCCTGTGCCTCGGTTACGAGCATAGACGCGGAAGTCTGCTTGGCTGACGGAGCCAGTAGAACCGACGCCACTGATTGAATAAAGGAAGTCATCTTTCAAGTAGGCTTCGTAAACGCCTACAAGACATTCCTCGTGTTCTACCCAGTCGGGCTCTATCGCTTCAATCTTGTCGGATTTTGTAAGCAGGACATAATCAAACGGTGCTGCAGTTGCTATTGTAAACACAAGAGAAACCGCACCTTCTGGTATATCTGTAAAGCAATACATTCCGTCCAATATACCACTATCAGAGGTCGCTTTCATTCGCTTTACCACATTCCCGTCTGCATCGACAAAGATTGCTCCGTACAAGGCCGATGGGAGGCTCGGATAACGAACCTGTTTGTAACCTTGCACATCAACAGTTACAACAGAATCTGAGGACATCACTGTCTCCGCCTCGGTTCGTGTCGTGTAATCCACACTTGAACGGACTGCATACCCTTTCTTGACTGACAGCTCTTCAAATAGAACCTTCACACTCTCTGCCTTTGCCGGGCAAGACTCGTTACTGCTGAAGAACGCGTATTTCTTTTTGTTCAGGTGGTCATTCACCCCTTTGTACCAATAATGAGGTTCGAACATGAATACATTACCATCACCGCCTGTAAGATCTGCAGGGGTTGCCGACAAGAAATTATCAGCATCTGCATAATAGTTCGAATTCTTGTCGTGCAATTGGCAAATGGTTACCTCACCAGCACCAGTCTTCTTTGCCACACATCTATGGCGTTTGTTCAATATACGGGTGATATGCCCGCTTGCCTCGTAAGTGTTACCATAGGCATACCCGGTAAGATTATCAAGGTTAGTGATATTCTCACCATCTGAAACAGAATCATCAAACGATATCGCGGTGTGTTCCGGCAGAATGATGTTCAGTTCTGGATAATGGGCTCTCCATGTCTCCAACTCTTCATCTGACGGGTAGCGAGTCAATGTATAAGTACCGACAAGCGAACAAGTATCTACAGCATTACCCTCCGCATCAACACCCTTTTTGTTTAGGTAGGTATTGAGCAAACTTCCGTCACCCTCAATGGATAAGCCTTCTACTCGGATTCTAACGACATTCGTACAGCGTCCTAACAGCGTTTGCCAATTCAAGCCAGGACAACCTGCAAAGATGAAGGTTTCTACATTACTGTAGCCGACAACTGTCAAACCACCCATCTGCAAGTTTGGCAAATACTCCAATCTCAATGTAGTTAGCGATGATGGGAATATCACTGCTTCAAGAGGCGCACCCTTGGCAAGTTGAATGTTTTTGACTGAAGTCCCACGTGCATAGAGTACACGAAGGCGGGTCTGACTGGTAAAGTCAAGTTCTGTGGAGGCTTGGCTTCCTGTTCTCACCTTGGCCTGTCCGTTCAGGTTTATCTCAGTCAATTGACGGCAGTTGTCAAGGTTCATATAGAAGTCACCACCGGAACCGGAAGTACTCATATCAAGTATTTGCAAAGCAGTACATTTGTTCAGGTTGATATTGCCCACAAATTGGTTTCCTGCAGTGCTCGTTCTCAATTCACGGATACGGCTTGCTCCATATACACGCATCGGGTCATTAAGAGAAAAGGCATCGGTGAATGTAAGGGTTACACTCTCGCCTTTCTCCGCCTTTTGCGAAGCCTGTATTGATGGGGTATTGTTGGTACCATAGCCGAAATAATAAACCTCATTGGCTACAACAACCATCATTGTTGTGCCATCAGTCGCGGTACGGCTCATGTAGAGGTCTATGTTATCGCTGGTATAGTTACCTGTTTCGTACCTTGCATCGAGCAGGGCAAAACGGTTGGTGATTGTATGGGTACGGTGTGCTTCACGCGAACCTTGCAACGCGTAGATGTAAGGGTATGTAACTATCGAGCCGTTCACCTCCACACCATCTATCTGCGGGTCAATGTACTTCAACTTGCCAGACTTGTTGTAAATGCGCTCACACCAGTTGCCGGCTTGCTCCTTGTTATACATGTCCAACACTCGTGTATTGGTAAGCACCTGGCGCAAGTTCGAAGCACAGGCTTTCAGTTCGGTTTCCATATTGGCAAGCACCAAACACCACAGCCAACTGTCAAAGCCCTCAAAAGCATAACCGCCCTTTTCTGCATCGTACGTCTCACGGTTCAATGTGTAGAGGTATGCCAAGAAGCAGTCGTTACGCAATAGAAGAGCCGTATCACCGTCATAGAAGGTGATAAACCACAACAAGCCATTCCAAGTACGCATTATCATATTCTTCACTCGCTGGTCAACATTCGCACCATAATCGGTGATTATGTAATATGTCAGCAAATAGGCAAGATGGAAATATTGCGATACTTCGTTCTTAAACTTGTCGCTTTTCCATGTGGATAGGTCTTTACAGGTCATATCGGCATTTGCCGGTACACAATCACGTATCCATGTGATAAGGCGTTTGTAAGCAGCCTTCTGTTTGGCTGTTGCTGCAGTACCTTCCTTCTTCGCAGCCTTTTCTGAAGTCCAATAAACATCCTTGGGGAAATTAAACTCAAGGGCATCGTCAAACCCGGCATCAAGTTCTGCATCCACCCCGGCATCAGTAGTAGCGTACAGCTGGAACTTGTCAAGGGCATAGGAGTTGTTCAGGAACTCAAGTGAGATGGGGCATTCCCACTCCACTTCGTTCCCGTCCGCACCAACCACTGGATTCATGCCGGTGAGATCAGCCCAGTCTGACTTGTCGTTGTTCAAGTTGTACTGTCCATAATAAGTACGTTCCCCGTCTATTGTTTCTGCAGAGAACACATCAACGGGATAGCCATTGATAGTACTGCGGATATTGTTGTCTATCTCTTGTGGAGGTGTGAGCAAGCCCAATTCTTTCATTACATCGTTGAACAGTTTGGCCATACCCGTGTTATGCGTCATCGATGAATCTGAATAATCGCACTTAGGACAAAGCACTTTCACAGAAATATCACCTGGCATAACGGAAACCTTGTTACCGCTCTGCTTTACTCCGTTTATCCACACTTCAGGATTGCTACCCTTGGCACAATAGATACGGTAGTTCTTGCGCGGATATTTGGTACTTGAGGTTCCCTGTATTCGCACATAACAATTGCGTATCTCTATAACATCACCCCAAGGGGTATAGATTATAACAAAGTCGCAGAGGAAGTTCTGGTCCTTGTTATTAGTAGCGTTTATCTCATCAAGTCCATTTGCCCGGACAAAGAGAATTGCGCCCTTACCTTTGGCAAGCAGCTTGTCAATGGATACTTCTCCTGTATCGTCATCGAGTACATCGTTGGCCTGTATCAGCTCACTCATCTCTTCGACCGTCTTGCGGTCTATGATGTGA
Source organism: Bacteroidaceae bacterium (assembly GCA_017555865.1). Taxonomy (GTDB): domain Bacteria; phylum Bacteroidota; class Bacteroidia; order Bacteroidales; family Bacteroidaceae; genus HGM04593. The sequence goes on along the minus strand of JAFZFM010000055.1, from coordinate 2,899 downwards.
TTGGAAAGTTCCTCGTCATCACTGATGGCTCGGTCATAGATGCGAATATTGCGTATCTCAACATCTGCCTTGTCGCTGTCTATGGTAATTGGCATGGGGGTGTCCTGGCTGAAATAGTCGCCCGCACCGTATATATCCGCTTTACTTCTGATTCCGTTGATGTAGAGCTCCATCAAACGGCCATCGCTACGCTTACCCACGACAAAAGCAACCTTCAGCCACATATCGGGGGCAAACTTCATTGACACACCGACCGGGGTTTCAAGGGTTCCATCTTCCGTTTCTACCACCTTTGTGCTGCCAGTCAGCATAGATGCTTCTTCTGCCGTTATCTTAAAACCTTTGTTGCCGTCCATACAACTGATAACAGAGGCTTCGCGGTCCACAACATTGCTCACGCGAAACTCAAACTCAAAGGTTGCACCGGTAGCACTTATATCAGTCTGGAACGGTCTGTACCCAATAGTCGCTTTGGCTCCGTTAATCAGCTTCAACACACCATCAAACCAACCGGAAGTCTTAAAGTCCGTTTTTTCAAAGACTGTTTCTACATCACCGGCTTGCCAGGTACCTGGATTGTCCTCCTCATTACTTCGCCCTGTGGCATCAAGTTTGATCTTCAAACCATAGGTGGTTTCATTGATGTCGATACCGCTTTCCACCACATCAATATAGAACGGGTACTCGGTGATACCGCAGACAAACTTCATGGCATTCTCTCCTTGCTCGGTAAAGCGGTTGCTATATACCTGTGTACTGCGTGGGACACTCACGCCTTGCGTAATGGACCCATTCCGGAATATAACCATTGAGGCAGGGGTTGCATCAGGATTATACACCACGAAGTCAAAGGAGAGCTCTTCATACTGTCCGACTTCAAGGCGAGGCGCAAGGTGGTCGTTGGTGAAGATGCGTCCGTCCTTAAAAGAGTGCATAGTGCCGACAAGAGGCACATTACTTCCAGCTTTGAATATATCTATATAGACGCTCTCGCTTCGTAGCGTGAGGTTCGCACTCGCTTCCATTTCGGCAACCATCTGCACAGTATGGCGACCTACCGACAGCCCACTCATCGAGAGATTGAAACTGCCATTTGTGGTACCGCTTCTTGTTACTGTGGCTGTGTTATGCTGCCTACCGTCCACATAGAGAGTTATGACCTTTGTTCCGGAACCGCTGACAGCATAAGGGATGCCTACGGTCTCGGATGCTCCGTAACCACCACCGGCTATGGAGTTGGCAAGGTTGTAGCTGCTACTCAACGAGAGGGTAACGACTTTCACGCTGATATAACTTTGCTTCGTCTGTTTCTTGCCTGTTGTCGGATCTGTCGTTGTTGCTTTCACATATATATCAGTAGTACCGGCAAACAAATATTTGCTTATATCGAGGTCATAGCTGCCCTTGCTGACTTCTTGAATGGTATTACTGTATGTGGTTGTTGAACCTCGCAACATCTGTATAGATATCGTGGCTTTCTGACCAGTAGAAACCCCTTTATCATCGCCACTGCTATACTGATGGTCGAAGGTATATGTAAGTTTAGAACTGCCACCTTCCTTGATAATAGGATTATCTACCGAAGCATTTAGTACTATCTTGGTGGTACTTGCATCACCGCCTCCGCCACCACTGCCGGCAGGAATATCAACGGCTGCAATCTCGGCACCGCTTTTGTTCTTGAGTGCGAGGTGAACGGTACTCTCGTCATCACTAACTTCTGCACTCATATCAAATACGGTTGCCGCATCAACCTCGTTGAATTTGGCGGTAATGGTGCTGTTCTGTACAGGGTTGGTACTACTTGCATCGAGGGTTTCGTCCACATCCTGCTCATCTATCACGATGTTCACTTTACCCTCGGCATCAGGAATAATGGTCTGCCCGTTTACACTGATTTGCTTGATTTTGCCACCACCGTATTCTTCCCAACTTGCAACAGTCAGGAAGTTGTCTATTGAAGAGGCGCAGAAGCGATAGTCCACCCATTTGCCAGCCGATACCTCAAAGGTGATTATCATGCCAGGCTTGGCATCATCATCAATGTCTGCATTTGCCAAGGCTGCAATGGCTGTTTCGAGGGTGTAGTAACCGTTTGCCAATGGCTGCTCTACTGTTAAATTGTAGAAGTCACTGCCAGAACCGCTACCACTTGCCTCAACAAGATCATTCTCCTCATCACTCCAAACATACATCATTGCACCACATAGGTATATCTTGTTTTTGAGGACATCGGTCCGCATATCATTCATATACATATCCAACAAACGACCTCCAAATAGACCATTAAACGAGGCATCCTTGACGTAATGACCGTCAACCTCATAGGCAAAAACCTTTGCATTTCGTACATAAACAATACGACCGCCACTTATCAAACTGATTAAGGGCTCAACTGTTGCTTCCTCAATGACTGCATCAAAACGGGCAGTTGCACCGTTACGAGCAGCCAAAGCGGTTGCTTCATGTGTTACAACAACATTATAGGCATCTTCCCTTACTGCATTTGTTTCGCGTGCTGCCGTACTTGCCTCATTAGCCGCAATTTCAGCCATTTCGGCTGCAGTATTGGCTGTCCGCGCCGCCCCTTCGGCTGTAGAGGCCGCATTGTTTGCCGTTGTCGCAGCAACATTAGCCGTTTTTGCGGCCTCTTCTGCAGGCTTACGCAATAAAGCCACTGGGGCGTTTACAAGTTCCTCCCCCTTCATTGCCGGGAGGCTCACTATACCATCCAGGCTATCGACTGTTTCCAGTTCCGATACATCGTTAGAACTCGCTTTTATCTCATTAAGCAGTTCCTGTTTTTCCGTATCTGTCAGTGCCATAACTATTCTTTTTTAGTATTATTATCCAATTGCTCCTTCAGCCCGTCTATAAAGTTGGGAGCACACAACTTCTC
>JAFZFM010000054.1 GCA_017555865.1 Bacteroidaceae bacterium | reverse complement strand
GTCTATAATAACGCACATTTGTCGGGGCGCATTGACTTTCTTGGAGAGCTACCGATATCACTTAAGTTCATAGGCTCATATTCAACCATAGACTATTACAATATGAAATATCTCTTCTCAAAAGAGAACTCTGTTGCTTTGAACCATCAGAGAGAGATTTTTGCAAAATTGAAGATGACACTCCCATTCCTAAGCAACAAGAAGGCCGAAATAGGTTTGGGTATTGCCAACATTAAAGACGAATACATGCCATCAAGTATCCTGAACCTTGATAACCCCTCATTCGACCGCAACCTTATAAAAATGTTCGGCGGTTCAGTAAAATTTGAGGGAAATACCCTAGATTCGAGAATGTTTGCAACAGCAGGATGGTACGAAGCACTGACAGCACAGTTTGTTATAGGCAAGGAGAGATATAAAGGAAGCACATATATCGAGAACAACACCCTGCACCACTCTTGGTTACAACTCTGCTACAAGCGTCTCGACCACATTAAGGTATCACCATCACTTACACTTGGCACATATCTGCAAATATACTACTCGACCCGTCGTTTGTCACAAACCTACCAGGCAACAATGATGCAAGCCGAGGCTTTTACACCAACGATGAACAGTATCTTTAACTACGACCCAAAATTCCGTGCCAACCAGTTTATAGCCGGTGGTGTCACTCCAATTGTAAAAATCAGTAATTTTTTTCAGGTAAGACCAAGCTTTTATGCATTTGTTCCATACAGGACCATTAACGAAAACAGTGACGGCAGTGCAAGTTTCAGCAAAAAAAGATTCAATGACTTCCAATTCATAGCAGATTTGACTGTTGCTGCAAAATTTTCCAATATTTCGGTCAGCACCTTTGTAAATTATTATAGTTCACACAGTAACAGTGTAAATTTGGGTATTTCGCTTGGCTGGTTCATGTTCAACGAAAGGTTCTTGGAATAAAAAAAAAGCATTTTTTTGAAAAAAAAGTTGAAAAAGTTTTGGAGGTAAGAAAAAAAGCTATACCTTTGCACACGTCAAACGACAAGAACAAAAAAACAACGGTCTCGTAGCTCAACTGAATAGAGCATCTGACTACGGATCAGAAGGTTACAGGTTTGAATCCTGTCGGGATCACAAAAGAGAGCAAACTAATGTTTGTTCTCTTTTTTTCATGTCTACCACTGCTATATTAATCAAAACAATGGTTGCTCCGTGATTCACATCAGGGAGCAACCTTAACACAAACACAAAATAAAACACGACAAAACTACTATGCTAACATTCACCGGCCGTGCATTGCACGAATCGCAGGAAACGATATTCACATACCGGTAACCGCTTCTGGTGAACTTGCACTAATATAACACTTGAAAAAGCAGGTTTGTTTGCTTCGTTTTGTTAAAAATTCATAACTACATCGTTTTTGTAATAAAACGCAATCAATTTTTACTACAATAACACACAATTACCCTTTTAGTTTTGCCATAAAACGTTCTTTATCCACAACAAAACGAATGTGGGTACCCTTACCTATAATACCGTCAGCATCGTACGCCTCTACTGCAAAAGTAAGTTTTCTGCCCTCGACAGCAGTCAGTACCGCTGTTGCAGCAACCTCCTCACCCATTGCTGTAGGCTTTATATGTGTGGTACTTATTTCGGCACCAACAGTTGTTGCACCATGTGGCAAAACAGCAGCAACAGCATTCATTGCCGCATTCTCCATCAAAGCGACCATTGACGGGGTTGCAAAAACCTCCAAATTCCCCGAACCAGCCGCAATGGCATTATTATTCCCGTTTACAACCACGCGGGCTGTATAAGTCAATCCTTCCTTCAACATAATTATTTCGTTTTTTATTGGGCGAAGATAATAAAATCGACACATCTTTTTGTTGTTAATAAAAAAACAATGAAAAAAGAATTCACATCCTACATCGTAGAGAACACCGAATCGTTGCTCTCCCATATTGGTATGCCACAAAGTGTAGTACATCGCTCCGACATTATAATAATTTCGCTAATAGTGCTGATAACGGCATTTCTCGTAATGGAAATAACCTACAGAACAACACTGTTTGCCACCCGACGCATCCTAAGGCACAAACAGTACACATTCCTTACACAAATGCTTGCTGCAGGCAGGTTGCGCAAGACTGCGCTTGCAATTCCACCAATAATAATAAGCGGAATGTTGCCAATAGCCTTTGATAGTGAACCCAGGATATTGTACTATGCCCAAAGAATAGTCTGGATATATTTCTGTACCGCAACAGTAGTTGCCATTAACGCCCTGCTCACAGCTCTGGCATACTCGGCATTCACCAACAGCAAATACCACGATCGCCCGATAAAAGGATTCATACAAATAAGCAAGGTCATTGTATATCTGATAGCAGTCATTGTCATAATCTCTATTATAACCGACAAATCCCCATTATACCTTATTGGCGGATTGGGTGCATTTGCTGCCGTACTCATGCTCATTGCCAAGGATAGCATAATGGGATTTGTAGGCGGATTCCTTCTGCTCGAGAACGATATGGTAAGACTTGGCGACTGGATTGAAATTCCTGGCACAAGCATAAACGGCAATGTGTTCGACATTTCACTTACCATTGTAAAGGTACGCAATTGGGACAACACCATAGCAACCATTCCTCCCTACTCGCTCATAAACGGCACATTCATCAATTGGCGTGGAATGAGCGAGACCGGTGGGCGACGTATTGCACGCAGCTACATAATAAAACTCGACAACATAAAACCCTGCAACGACAATATGCTACGCAGACTCAAGGGACTCGACAAGGAACTTGCGCTCTATATAAACAGCAAACTTGAACAGATGAGAAGAAACGTTGTGGCAAATACCGACAACCCCGAGGGGCTAACGAACGGTACAATTGATACCAATGCCGGACTTTTTCGCGCATACGCCGACATATATCTGCGCCGTCACCCGCTAATACGCAAGGATATGATTATAATGGTACGTACACTCGAACCCAAAGAGACAGGACTGCCCATGCAGTTCTATTGCTTTACTACCACTACCGAATGGCGCAGCTACGAGAGCATACAGTCGGAGATTATGGAACACTTCGCCTCGGTAATGCCACAGTTCGAGCTATACCCATTCCAGACATCGGGCTCCCGAGAAACCATAATAAGCGGTCTGCTCGAGGGACAATTTCCCGTTGAACGCATCGACGGCATGCCCTACAAGACCATAAAGTGACAGAGGATATAAAACTGCCGAACAGCAATAAAAAATAGTGAGCAACTCTAAAGTCACCCACTATTTACCTGAATCAAACAGAGTTATCTTCTTTTCATTTTCCAGACACCAATGTTTATTTCAAAACAAAACCTCGCTCAAGGTCTTGGGAGACGTTTATCATGAAGTCACCCATTCGTTCGTATGCATTTATAATGTCCATATAATAGACACTTGTCTGATAGTTATTGTCACCATTCTCAAGTTCTTCGATTACAGCATCGCGGAAATCATTTCTGAGCGTGTTGAGAAAAGTTTCTGCATTATAGGCATTGGTAATGTCCGTAAGCACCCCTCTATGAGCCGCATTCAAGTTTGCTATCATCACGTCATACGCAGCACTTACAGCATCGGCCATTGTGTTGAGGTTCTTGATGGCGGAAGCATCGAACCTCTTTTTATGGATGTTCTTCCTTGAAAGGATGCGGCTGATTGTCTCGCCCGAATCGCCCAAAGACTCAAGTTCACCTATAATCTTGTACATTGCCTTTATCTTGAGTGAGGTGCTTTCGCTAACTTCCTCGGCTGACACTCCATTCAGAAAGGCTGCAATCTCATACTCAATGCGGTCAGAAATCTCCTCATACTTGACAAGTTTCTCTCTCAAAGCCTCAAATTTGTCAGTGTCAGCTTCATTTATTGCCTGCTTGGTATAATCGGCACCCTTCTTTGAAATTTGGGCAAAATGGATTATCTCATTGAACGCCTGTTCAACCGAAAGTTCGGGAGTGGCAAGAGGACCTGCCGAAATATATTTGAGCCTGTACTCCTCCTGTTCCTGATGCTTGGCAGGCCTGATAATCCAACACACAGCCTTGGCCATCCACTGCGTAAACCACACAAGAATAAAGGTGTTTATGGTGTTGAACAAGGTGTGTAACATTGAGAGTCCGTACAGTGCAGCCGTACTTTCGGGCGTTACAGTCCCATCGCTCATTTCCGATACTACAAAGCCATCGGCAGCAGGATTGGGTAAACCAAACAAAGCCTCTGTTATAAAACCTACCACTCTTAAAAAAGGTTTAAAGAGTATCAGCGCCCAAATCACGCCGAACACATTAAAGAGAGTGTGCGACATAGCCGCGCGCTTTGCCTGAGTGTTACCCACCGATGCAGCGATGTTTGCCGTGATTGTTGTACCGATATTCTCACCAAGAACCATTGCACAGGCCATATCGAACGGAATCCACCCCATGCTGAGCATGATGAGCGTTATTGCCATTGTTGCCGACGATGACTGCAGCACAAGTGTAAGCAGCGTACCGAAAGCAAGGAACAGCAGCACCGAGCCGAAACCATGTGAAGCCCAAGAGGTTACAAAATCCAGGACCTCGGGCGATGCATTGAGGTCAGGAACAGAATTTTTCATGAACGATAGGCCCAAGAAAAGAAGGCTAAAGCCTACAATCAGTTCGCCAATATGCCTGCGTTTATCTCTCTTTGAATTTGAAAAGAGAAAGCCAAAAAGCATCAACGGCACGGCAAGTATAGAGATATCGGCCTTGAAACCTAACCAAGAGACCATCCATGCAGTGACAGTTGTGCCAATATTGGCGCCCATGATAACACCTATAGCCTGCACCAAAGTAAGCAAGCCCGCATTGACAAAACTGACTACCATGACAGTTGTTGCCGAGGATGACTGAATGATTGATGTTACCCCCAAACCGGTCATAACCCCCTTGAACGGATTTGAAGTCATCACCGACAACAAGCCACGCAACTTTTCACCTGCCGCTTTTTGCAGGCCGGAACTCATAAGATTCATTCCATAAAGGAACATACCCAATGCTCCCAACAATGTAAAAACCTGAAGTATTCCCATATTCTATACAATTTGATTTGTTACAAGATAGCAATTATACATTACAAAGCATACTATCATGACAGCACCCCAAGCCCTGCCTATCTTTCCTCTTACCCCAAGCAAAAAGGTCAAAACTGCAGCTGCAATCATAACAATATAGTCAACGAGTGTTATACCCGAAGAGGTCAGCGGAGTCACAATCGAGCTAAGTCCTAAGATAAAGCTTATATTAAAAATATTAGAGCCGACAATATTGCCAAGAGCCATATCCGTATTCTTCTTTACTGCAGCAGCGATTGAAGCCGCAAGTTCAGGCAAAGATGTGCCGCAGGCAATGAGGGTCAATGATATAAAGGCTTCACTCACGCCAAATGACTTTGCTATAGCCACTGCATTAT
>JAFZFM010000053.1 GCA_017555865.1 Bacteroidaceae bacterium | reverse complement strand
TGAAGTGAGTACATTCTGTCCAATAGCCTTGTTCTTTACAGTGTCGGTAAAGGTCTTTGCTACCTTATAGTTTACGTCGGCGTCGAGAAGTGCCTTGCGCACATCCTTAAGAGTCTCCGCTACGTTTACTTCAGTAATTCGGCCTTCACCCTTAAGTATTTTAAATGAGCGTTCAAGGCGCTCGCTTAAGTTTTCACACATGTTCTATTATATTTTAAATTATTCTTATTGGTCTTCGATATTGGTTACAGCACCGGTTGCTGTGTCAAAGACAACCTTCTTACTTGTCTTTTTATTGAATAGTGTCTTTGATAGTATTTCTGTTACACCAAGCTGTGCAATGGGAATTTCCTCGTCGTAGAGTCTGCGGCTACCTGTATATATTGTAAGCTCTGCCTTGCCAGGGATGTTGTAGCAGACACCCTCTTTCTTTAAAAGTTTCTTTTTCTCAAGTTCCTCTGCTGTAGGTATCTTCACACTCTTCAGGTCGCGGAGGTTGTAGTATACTGGTGCTCCGGCGAGGTTCTCCTTGTCAAGTACACCTAATTTGCGTGAGAAACGCAACAGCACTGCCTTTGTGGTATCGCACTTGGCTGTAGGTAGCAGAGTGTAGGTATGTGTGTGATATACAGTGTCGGTGCGTCCTATGAAAAGTTCTGTCAGGGCTCTTTCCTGTTTGTCGAGCTCGTCGAGCACCAGCTGCATTGATTGACCGTCTTGAGGCATGTTCTCGGCAAGTCCGCGTGTTATGGCCAACTTGCTCTCCCTTATCAGGTATATCTCCTTTGCTGTAAGTTCGGCCATCTTTGCAGTGGATGTTGCCTGCAGTATCTCACTTGTCATGTATTTCGATGCGTCGTTCTGCTTTTTCTTGCTTGTGGGCAAAACAACTTCGGCTACACTTCTTGCTACCGGTTTTGTGTTGATGGCCTCTATAATGCCACTTTCGTTTATGCTTACATTGCCGGCTGTACTGTTGTTGAGCTTGATGGTATACATTTTCTCGCTGTTAGGAATTCCGATACTTTTTACTTTTACATCGGTAAATTCCCAATAACTGTCGGCACTGGCTATGGCGTTGTTTATTCTTAGATATCTTTCGGCATAGCGGTTGAACTCGCCCGGAGTACGGGTAATACATGCTGTATTCACTGTTATTTCCAGTTTTGTGTCGGGCAGATAATATGTGACACCCTCGTTCGCCCCTGCAAAGAACGAATTCACCTCGGTTTGTGCCAGGCATGGCGCTGCAGTCAGCACTGCAATTATGAACAGTAGTTTTTTCATGATTCTTGTACTGTTTGGGATTTTGCACAATAGCCCAAAATCCATAATTCGGCACGAAGATAGTAAATTGTTTTGGAATTTTTTTAAAAAAGAGGCCTAACTTAAATTTATAAGGTGCTTTAGTCTATTTTTTTTGGTATGTATGCAATAAAATATCCTTGTCAATACTTTTTTTTCGGAACTTTATTCTATTTTTGTGAGGAATATGCCCTTAAAGGTAAAATTAGTTTAATATGTCAACTGTAAAAATACACGATAAGGTTTTTGAGAAAACCATTACAAGCGAAGAAATCGCTGCAGAAGTGAAGCGTGTGGCTTCGGAAATCAACAGGGATTATGCTGGCAAGCGCCCGTTGTTGCTGGGCGTTCTCAATGGCAGTTTTATGTTTGTGGCCGACCTTATGCGCTATCTTGAGGTTGAGTGTGAGATATCGTTTGTCAAGCTCTCTTCGTATCAGGGTACTAAGACTACTGGTACCATACGCGAGGTTTTGGGACTAGCCGAGACAATTGCCGGACGTGATGTGATTGTTGTTGAGGATATTGTTGATACAGGTTATACAATGCAGAATATGCTTGAGACATTGGGCACACGTGAGCCGGCTTCCATTGAGATTGCGTCACTTTTTGTAAAGCCTGCCCGTTTAAAGGTGCCTGTAGATGTTAAATATAGTGCCTTTACAATTCCCGACCGTTTTATTGTTGGCTATGGTTTGGATTACGATGGTTTGGGTCGTAATCTTCCCGATGTATATGATGTTGTAGAATAAGAAAGAGAATACAGATATGCTTAATATTGTTATTTTTGGAGCACCTGGTAGTGGAAAAGGTACCCAGAGTGCGAGAATTGTTGAAAAGTATGGTCTTAACCATATTTCTACCGGTGATGTCTTGCGTGCAGAGATTGCAGCGGGAACAGAACTCGGTAAGACAGCAAAGGCTCTTATAGATAACGGTCAGCTTATTCCTGATGAGTTGATGATTGGAATTCTTGCTGCAAAACTTGATAGTCTCGCCGGTGGTAATGGCGTGATTTTTGATGGTTTTCCAAGAACAATTGCCCAGGCAGAGGAATTGAAGAAGATGCTTGTGGCGCGTGGGCAGGATGTTACTGCAATGCTGGAACTTGATGTTCCCGAGGATGAACTTATGGACCGTCTTCTCAAGCGTGGTCAGGCTTCCGGCAGAGCCGATGATAATGAAGAGACTATCAAAAAACGTCTTGTTGTGTATGCCGAGCAGACAGCTCCTTTGAAAGATTGGTATAAGAATGAGGGTAAACACTGCTATATCAATGGTTTTGGTGAACTGGACCGTATATTCGAAGATATAGTTGCTGCAATAGACTCAAGATTGTAAAAACAGTCAGGGAAGTTGCTTTTCCCTTGTATAATAGAGTTGCCACAGCCGGTGGCAACTTTTACTGTATTGTATTGTTTAACAGCCCGTGAGGGTCTTGATTGTTTTTTTTATGGCGGAATCGAACTTTATTGATTATGTAAAGATTGTGTGTCGTTCGGGTCGTGGCGGCCGTGGAATGGCTCACTTGCATCGTGCTAAATATATACCCAATGGCGGTCCCGATGGTGGTGATGGTGGAAAGGGTGGTGATATCATCCTGCGTGGAAACCGTAATTATTGGACTTTGCTCCATCTTAAATACCAGCGCCACATATTTGCCGGTAATGGTCAGAATGGTGGTATCAACAAAAGTACGGGAGCTGACGGAGAAAGTAAGATTGTTGATGTGCCATGTGGTACAGTGGCTTATAATGCTGAGACCGGAGAGTTCCTGTGTGATGTCATGGAAGATGGTCAACTTGTGACTTTGCTTAAGGGAGGCCGTGGCGGTCTGGGAAATGTGCATTTTGCAACTCCTACACGACAGGCACCACGTTTTGCGCAACCCGGTGAGCCAATGCAGGAGATGACTGTAACACTGGAATTGAAACTGCTTGCCGATGTTGGTCTTGTAGGTTTTCCAAATGCCGGTAAGTCTACCTTGTTGTCTTCTGTTTCTGCCGCGAAACCTAAAATTGCGAACTATCCGTTTACGACTCTTGAGCCAAATTTGGGAATTGTTTCGTATCGTGACAACAAATCGTTTGTAATGGCCGATATTCCCGGTATTATCGAAGGTGCAAGTCAGGGTAAGGGCTTGGGTCTGCGCTTTTTGCGTCATATTGAGCGTAACTCTCTACTGCTGTTCATGGTTCCGGCAGATGCCGATGATATAAAGAAGGAATATGAGGTGTTGCTCAATGAGCTTGCGACATTTAATCCTGAAATGCTTGACAAGCAGCGGGTGTTGGCGATAACAAAATGTGACCTTATAGACGAAGAACTCAAGGAAATGTTGTCCGAGAATCTTCCACAAGATGTTCCTTATGTCTTCATATCGGCGCCTACCGGTGAGGGTATACAGGAACTGAAGGATATATTGTGGGCCGAACTTAATAGTGAAGAGAATCTTCTGGCTGCGGTAAAACGTGAAGAATTGGTGCATAGGAATTATGACCGTAAAATGCTTGCTGCGGATTTTGCCGATTGGGAGGATGATGGCTACGATGATGTTTGTGATGATGACGACGATCTCAATTATGAAGAGTTTGATTTTGATGAGGAGTAATTGATGTATATGAGAGGACGGTTTCCTGTCCTCTTTTTTATTCCCGGCTATATATAATATAATAAGGTGTAGTGTAGGTATATGTTTGTTGTAGACTAGGTTTGCCTTTCTTGATTTTTCAATTTTGAGTATGTTTTTTTGCGCATGAAAGTGAGTTAACATTATTTAACGTTTAAATAAGCTCTTTTTGCCTGTTTTTATGGCTCTTTTTGCACAAAAACGGTTTTTTGTTACATGCGATTTGCTAAAAAAGAATCAAATACTTTTTTATTAGAAAAATAATTTTTACCTTTGCAGTCCAAAATGGACTATAGTGTTCACTTGTATAGAAATATTTAAAAACAATATATAATAATTAAAAATTAAACAAAATGCCTACAATTCAGCAATTAGTAAGAAAAGGCAGAGAGGTAATCGTAGAAAAGAGCAAGTCACCCGCTCTCGACAACTGTCCACAGCGTCGTGGTGTGTGTGTACGTGTTTACACTACAACTCCAAAGAAACCTAACTCTGCGATGAGAAAAGTTGCTCGTGTGCGTTTGACAAACCAGAAAGAGGTTAACTCTTACATACCTGGTGAGGGTCACAACTTGCAGGAGCACTCAATTGTTTTGGTACGCGGTGGCCGTGTTAAGGACCTCCCTGGTGTACGTTATCACATTGGTCGTGGTACTCTTGATACCGCAGG
>JAFZFM010000052.1 GCA_017555865.1 Bacteroidaceae bacterium | reverse complement strand
TGTTGCGCCGAAACCACGTGCCTCGGAATGTCTGTTGCCCGCACTCAGCAGGCTTTTTAGTATGGTTGTTGTACGCACCCTTCCCTTGCTGTCGACAAGGAATGTCTCGGCATAGAAAGGGAAACGGTCTATGTTCTTGTTGCTCATAATTAAAAGCGCTAAGTGTTTTCTGTTACAGGTACGCTAGCGGCATTTGAGGGATGTCTTGCTACTCTTTTTGGTTGCTGTGAAAATTACAAAACCAAGATTGAAAAAGAAATTATGTGCATGGAAGTCTTCTTCAAGCTTCTCATATACACTTTCTAACCATTCATAATCCTCCTTATTTTCCCTTTTGTTAGGATCTTTTTCGTAGCGGTTTCTTGTGTCACTCAAAATGAAAGAGAAATATGTATTGAACAAAGCATCCTTTTCCTCGTAGCTCATCCCCAACGAGTTTATGCCCATCTTCTCCAATTTAATATCACACATCTCGGCATTCGCTAACATGGTAGGAATTTCACGGCCACTATTTCGGTAGCCTGATTCAATATTCCTGCTACATATCTCTATGGTCTTTTTAAAGGAGTTATTGTAATCGGGGTATGCCATATTCAACCCATCATCAATATCTCTGATAAAAATACTTCCACCATCAACCAATATTTTCTGTACTTCACGGATAATTCTTTGTGGATTCTCAAGGTGCAACAGAAGCATTGATATGTTGATAAAATCAAATTTCTCAATCTTATGAATTTTCATTATTGATTTGAGTTCGGTAATGAAGTTGCGCGACTCAATATCCAGTTTATAGAAAAAACCTTTGCTGCCCTTGAAACTGCTATTTGCAGCCATTATCGCTTCTTCATTTATATCTACTCCAATAATTATGTCAACATTATCTCTTGCCCCGAGCCTGTTCATTATTGTTTCACCGCAATTAGTTCCGATATCAAGTACACGTATCTCATTGCGTCCTTCCAACAACTTATCATAGATGTCATTGTCAAAATCCTCTAGGAGCTCCATCTGTATCTTCAAGCGTTCCAGTTCATTGTCATCTTCTATTTTAAAATAGTTATTTTTATATCTTATGTTGTTTGATGACGTCGAAACTATTTTGGCGTTATTAATGCCCAAAACTCTACAAATATCCAGATACAACTTCTTGAACATGCTTTCTGCATCCACATAGGCCTCTATCCAATTAAGGTTCTTCAGATAGTATCTCTTTGCTCCTTCTAACCTTACATCCGACATCTTGAATGCGATGACGGGTTTCTTTCCCTCGCAAGCCAATTCAAGTTCCCTGTCTACATGCTCCGATTTGTTGGACTCTTCCGTAAATACAAGAATCATCATCTTTGAATTATCAAGTGCATCCACAATCGCTCTTGGGTAATTCACGCCTGTAGGAATGTCACGCTGTGCATAGAAACACTTTAATCCTACTTCAACGGTATCCTCAAGGTAGCTTGCCATTTTACTGACAATACCTAGGTCACTAGATGAGTAACTGATAAATACGTCGTATTTCATAATAATATGTTTAGGTTAAACAATATGTGTTTCTTGTCTTATGCAAACTCGCTCAGTTCGAGCCAGCGCATGCTCTTCTCGTCAACCAGTTCAATCACTGTCTGAATGCGCATCGAGTGCTTGAGCAACGTGTCGTTGTCGAGCGTGCCGGTGCTCATGGCCTGCTCTATCGATGCCTTCTCCTCCTCAAGTGCCATTATCTCCTCCTCAAGGCTCTCATACTCCTTGCGCTCCTTGAAGGTAAGCTTGCGCTTTGTCTCGGTGCGGTAGCTTTGCTTGGGCGTAGCGCTCTTCGCAGCCTTCTCGGCAGCCTCCTTTGCAGCGGCGGCCTTCTCCTCAATGCGCCAGTCACGCCAGTCGCTGTAGTTGCCCGGGAAATCCTTTATGCAGCCCTCTCCGTCGAATACGAATATATGGTCCACCACCTTGTCCATGAAATAACGGTCGTGGCTCACCACAATCACGCAACCCTTGAAGTCGCACAAGTACTCCTCAAGCACCTGCAAAGTCTCGATGTCAAGGTCGTTAGTGGGCTCGTCAAGTACAAGGAAGTTGGGGTTTGCCATCAGCACCGTGCAAAGGTAAAGGCGACGCTTCTCGCCACCGCTAAGCTTGTACACATAGCTGTGCTGCTTTTCGGGCGGGAACAGGAAATGCTGCAGGAACTGCGACGCGCTCAGCATCTTGCCGGCAACGGGTATCACCTCGGCAATGTCCTTCACCACGTCAATCACCTTCATCTGCTCGTTGAACGAGAGGCCGTCCTGGCTGTAGTAGCCCCATTTCACCGTCTCGCCAACCTCTATGGTTCCGCTGTCAGGAGCCACACGCCCCATAAGCATCTTTATGAACGTCGATTTTCCCGTACCGTTGTTGCCCACTATACCCAACTTCTCGTAACGCGCGAAGGTGTAGTAGAAATCCTTTGTTATCACCTTGTCGCCGAACGCCTTTGAAAGGGCCTTCAGCACGAATATCTTGTTGCCTATGTACTGCGACTTTATCTCAAGCGACACCTTGCTGTCATCGCGCATCGCTGCCGCCTTCTCCTCAAGCTTGTAGAACGCATCAATGCGGTACTTCGCCTTGTGCGCACGCGCCTGTGGCTGACGGCGCATCCAGTCGAGCTCGGTACGCAACAGGTTACGCGCACGCGCCGTCTCGGCCGCAAGGTTCTGCAGACGCTCCTCGCGCTTCTGTAGGAAATAGCTGTAGTTGCCCTTGTAGCGGTACACGCGCTGGTCGTCAATCTCAATGATCTCGTTGCACACATTGTCAAGGAAATAACGGTCATGGGTCACCATCAGCAGGCTGCCGCTCATGCGTGCCAGGTACTCCTCAAGCCACTCCACCATCTCAAGGTCGAGGTGGTTCGTCGGCTCGTCAAGAATCATAAGCTCAGGCTCCTCAATGAGCACCGCCGCCAGCGCCACGCGCTTCTTCTGTCCGCCCGACAGCTCCTTAATCGGCTGGTTGAAATTCTTTATCTTCAGCTTCGTGAGTACCTGCTTCGCGCGGTTCTCATAGTCCCACGCCTGCAGGCGGTCCATCTCCTCCATCAGGTGCTGCAGTTGCGCGTGGTCATCCGCTTCAATGGCAGCCTCATACTGCGCAATCACCTCGGCCTTCTCTGCATTGCGCTGCAGGCACGCCTTTATCACCGTAAGTTCGCCGTCAAAGTCAGGCTCCTGCTCAAGGTAGCCCACGCGTATGTCGTTGCGCAGGGTAATCCTGCCACCCTCATACGGCTCCTCGCCCGCAATAACCTTCAACAACGTACTCTTTCCCTTGCCGTTGCAGGCAATGAGTCCAATGCGCTGTCGCTCCTCCACGGTGAATGATATGTCATTGAAAAGCACCAAGTCACCGAAACTCTTTGAAATATTCTCTATCTGCAGGTCTATAGCCATAATCTGAATTTTGCTTGCGAAGATACAAAAATAGGCGGTTATTGGCAAAAAGGAGGGGGATTTTGGCAATAGATTAAATTGTTCTTGAATGGGAAAATAAGGGAATATTTAACCTGAGTTCGATATAAGCCAAATCAAATCGCGAATCTGTCATTTCGATGGAGCATAGCGACGAGGCGTGTTGCTGAGGGCTTGCCTGAAAAAATCTCAAAATATCGCGAAATATGAGATCTCTCACGTACGTTGACTTTAGCCCCTTCGGGCGTCGACCGTAGGTTCGGGAATGACAAAATACGCTAAATGTTAGTGTAAATTCTTATTTCGAACTCACGTTAATATTATACTGCTGTAATAGATAATACAGCAGCAGGTGCATTATGTGCGTCTATGTGTGGAATATGCCCTACAGAACATTGTTGAAAGTGTGACGATGTGATTTATAGAGGAATATAGTGACATCGCGTGGAGTTATACAACGTTTTAATGAAGAAATGATATTCCATGTGAGCATTGATTGTGGACAGAATGTGTGTGCTTGCAATGTGAAGATATGTGTAACTCGCTGAAAATCGTTGTGAAATTTTCATATTTCACTCGTTTGCACTATCTTCGCAGTGCCGGTGAGGAGAAATTCACTGGCGTATGATAGCATTTTGTTTAAGTCCAAAAACAGAAATTTCGCCAAAATTTTATCAGAGGACCGAAACAATCAATGCTCATTCTGTGTATATACAGGTGGTGTGCCCAATGCACACCACCCACGTATATATTTCACGGCGTGGGAATATTGTTTCTTCTATGTTCATTCTGATAAGGCGTTTGGCGATGCCTCTGTTTTGTGGACGTAAGGCGACATGTCTCACGTCTTTTTTTGTTGCATTGCCTATGGAGTGCTATAGCCAGGTTTTGCATCAGTAGAAAACGTAAGACTGTAAACTGCGGGATTTATTAACCTTAATTTATAGTTTTATGAAACACAATTATTTGAAACATCTATTTACGGCACTGTTGTTGCTGTGTACAACAATGGCAACAGCCCACAATTTTGTAGTCAATGGTATCTATTACAACATACTGTCTACACAGGACAAGACTGTTGAAGTAACTTACAAGGGAAATTCTTATTATGGATGTGAAGACAGATATATGGATAATGTTGTGATACCAGAGAAAGTTACTTATAATGGTTCAACATACAAAGTTACAGGTATTGGAGATGAAGCGTTTAGGGCCTGCCTCTTGTTAAAAAGCATTCAAATGCCTAATAGTATTGAATTTATTGACGATTATGCATTCTCTGGTTGCTCAGGACTGAAAAGCATTGAATTGTCAAGTAGTGTAACAACTATAGGGTGGGAAGCTTTCGCATCTTGTAAAAGCCTTACAAGTATTGAAATTCCTGATGGTGTTACAACCATTAAAGATTTTGCTTTCAGGGATTGTTATGGTTTTAAAAGTATTAAAATCCCTAATACCGTCACATATATTGGAAGTGGTGTGTTTAGTGATTGTAATAGCCTTGAAAATGTAGAATTTTCTAATAGTGTTACATATATTGGAAGCGCTGTGTTCTTTGGCTGTACTAGTCTCACAAACTTTGAAATACCTAGTACTCTTACAAGCACAGGGTATGAGATGTTTGCAGCCTGCTCAAATCTTGTAAGTGTATCAATACCAAACAGTATTACACGAATAGAGTACAAAACATTTTCAAGTTGTACCAGTCTCGCAAGTGTTGAAATTCCAAGTAGTGTCACATCTATTGGAGGGCTTGCATTTAATGGATGTAAATCTCTTTCCTGCATAACCTCGTTAATCCCTGCAGAAAAATTGTTTACTCCTGAATATAGTTCAGATAGTGGTCTAGATGTATTTTATGGTGTAGATAAAACAAAATGTGTTCTTTATGTCCCTTACGGTGCAAAAGAGACCTATGCGGCAACTAAGGGATGGAGTGAGTTTGCAAATATTGTAGAATTAGAACGACCATCAATTAAGATTTCGGTCAACCAGTATGGTAGTGCAACCTATTGCTCACAGTATGCGCTTGATTTCAGTGAGGTTGATGGCTTGAAGGCTTATAGTGCTATCGGTTACAAGCCAACTACACAAACCGTGACTCTTGCAAGGGTAATGACAACCGGTGCTGGCCAGGGTATATTCATAAAGGGTGAGCCGGGTGAGTACAAGGTACCAATCATTGATGATTTTGATGAGTACACACTCAATCTTCTTGTAGGTACTCTTGAGCAGACAACTGTAAACAGCACCGATGGTAAGATGAGCAATTATAAGTTCACAATCACCGATGGCGATGCAGCACCG
>JAFZFM010000051.1 GCA_017555865.1 Bacteroidaceae bacterium | reverse complement strand
TTCCGCACGCTGTCGGGTGTGCTTGAACTGCCATTCACCTACAACGATATGCTGAAGATAACCATTGAGGGTATCGTGCGCCAAAACAGCGAGTGCAAGAGCAACAACGAGCTGGGCAAGTTCTGGGACTTGGTGGCCTACTTGCGACAGAACGGCGACATCTACAACGAGGGCGACTACCGCATTGTATATGTGAACGAGTTCTCTTGCAACACTCCTGCAGTAAAGCTGCAGTTCAAGGAACAAAAGCGCATACTGCTGTTGCGTAAGAGCCGTATCTTCCAGCTCTATAAAAAGGAGGCGCGAGCCGTCGGCGAGACATCATTGCCGGAAGGATCGCTCAAGTTCTATCTTGAAAAGAGTCCTGAGTATATCGGCACAAAGAACAGTGTCCGCTTCAAGAACGTCAGCAAAGGCTACTTTGATGTCGTTACCCAAAAAGACGAAAACGGCCGTGAGGTCACAACCTACAAGCAGAGCGTTGATATGGCAATGGCCTTCGACTACGATATGCTTTCAACACACTACAATATCAATCTCGAGGTGTCCAACACCACCGAGCCTGATGAGTTCGGCAAATAACTCCACATAATCATCATAATATTAATTCAACATTCCACCCTGGCTGCTGTGAAGCCCCCAGGGCATTTTTTTTGCAAAAGTTATAAATTTATATCCTTTTTTATTTTGTGGTTATAAAATTATATCCTATCTTTGTGGTGTAATCAAAAACAAAACAGATATGCCAACAGTTTTAGAATTATTCGGGTTGAAGTTTATAATCTTTACATTTGAACATCAACCGCCTCACGTTCACGTAAGGAGTGCAAATGGAGAAGCAAAGTTTATTATTGAAACCGAGGTTAAATTAGTAAAGTCAACATTGAAACCAAAAGAACTTAAGCTTGCCGAGTACATACTTGAAGAGAATATTGAGCATATTCGTAATGAATGGAAAAGAATTCACGGGGAGTAATCCTCGTGAATTAAAAAAAAAGAAAGGAGGACATTATGAAAGTTGTTAAATTGTGGTTTAAAGACACACGCATTTACGTTACTACCGACAGCGGAGAAACTCTCTATCAGTCGTTGTATTTCTACCCCAAGTTGTTGATGGCTACTCCTGAAGAGAGAGAAAAATATGAGTTGTGGGCGTATGGCATCAGCTGGAGTGAGTTGGATGAGGATGTTAGTTATGAGAGCTTCTATTATGAAGATGCCAAAGAGCCGGCAAATGGCATACAGGCAGCGTTCCTGAAGAACCCATACCTTAATATATCAGCAGTGGCACGCAAGTTAGGTATCCAGCAGAGCCTGCTCGCAAGTTACATAAAGGGAACAAAGAAACCTTCTGAAACAAGGAAAACGGAGATATTGGCCGTTATACACGAGATAGGACACTCGTTGTTAGAGGTTTCCTTCTAACAATTCTCAATCTTTACACCGCCCCTCAGCATTGATATGTTGAGGGGTTTTTGTTTTCCTTTTCCTAAATATCATATTTTTTATGATATTTTCATATCTTTACGGCCACACACAAACGACAAAGGCTATGAGGATACCGAAAAACTTTACTGCCATTGACTTTGAAACGATGACAGCAGAAACCACCAGCGCGTGCGCAGTAGGCGTGGTACAAGTAAACAACGGAGTGATAATGCAAGAGTATTACACCCTTATTAAACCTATTCCTGATGATAGAGAACATACAAATGAGTTCGTGCACGGCATCACACCGGCAATGGTGGAGAATGCACCGAACTTCAAAAAAGTATTTCCTATCATTGCAGAACTGATAGGAGACAACACCATTGTTTGCCACAACAGAGGTGCAGATATTCCAATACTCGAAAGCTGTATGAGACATTACCGCCTGTCCGGCATCGACACTGACAAGAACCTGTGCACATACGAGCTTACAGGCAAGTCTCTTGTTGATGCCTGCGAGGAGTACAATATCAGTATGGGCTGTCATCACAACGCACTCGACGATGCACGCGCCTGCGCGAATGTGCTGCTTGCTTATTCAGGCAAGATATTTGCCGATGTATTCGTAATGGACAGGAAGCATATAGCAGAGAAAAAAAATGCTCAAAAAGTAAGTCGCGAGTACCGCGACCCATTGGCCGATTGCGATGTAGATAACAAGAATACTGTATTTTTCCACTCAAGTCTTGTTATCACTGGCACATTCGATGCTTACCCGGACAGGAACGCACTTGCAGCACGGTTACAAAAACTTGGTGCGGATATAAACGGCTCAATTTCAGGCAAGACAAATGTTGTTGTTATGGGGCAGGGAGCCGGGCCATCGAAGATAAAGAAGATAGAGGACTGGATAGCCAAAGGCCACGACATAAAGATAATTCGTGAACGAGAACTCATAGAAATACTCGAAAACAACTAATCTACAAATCAGCGAGAAAAAAACTCGCTGATTTTTTGTTTATTCAAATTTAAGCACTACATTTGCAGTGCTACAACAATTCATAGTGATTAGTTCACTCCGCAGGGCATCGGTTAATTGCTCGTCACGAAACGGGCTTTTTTTGTGCCCCGATGCCTCGGCTTTTTTGCCGGCACCATATACGAAACTATGCGTACCACATAGCGGTCGCTGTATCCGAACATTATCTCTTATCCTCCGGGGTGAACTATGATTTTGTTGTAGCAACGGATATGGCGGCCGTTTTTTTCTGCCATTTGCTACAACAAAATCATAGTTTCGTATGAAAACAACAATTTCAATCCCGGCACCATCGGCCACCATCGGCGGCAAGGTGCAAACAAAAAAGGCGGTAGCGACTCTGCACCGCAGTAATCTGTTACATTTTATCGTTGAACACGGCTTTGGTCTTTTCCTCTCGGCAAGCCTCGCACTGTGCGGAGCATTGATGTTCGTGTTCGGTCTGTTCCTGGCAAGCGGCTGGAGCATTGTTCTCGGCATCTGCGCCGGTCTCCTCTCCTATGTTATGTTCACAAACAAGGACTATGACGAGTACTCAATAAAGGAAGCACTTGAGATGCTCGCAACAGGAAAGGAGGTGAGCAAATGATTTACTTAATACACGAGGTGGAAACGCTTGCACCCATCAACAACAAGGCAAAGGATATATGTAAGTTCTGCAGGGACTACAAAGGCTGTCTGCTGACAAGCGACAAGGACTTTGATGACCTTATAAAAACCATCAAGAGCGTAGTTAGGCACGTAAATGGACTCTACCCAAAGACCAAACCATTTACTATAACGACAAACCGAATGAGCAGCATACACGTGGTTGTGAATGGAAACAGCGACCAGCAGGTTGTCCGTTTCTACATTACAACGGTAATAGGAGTCTATAACGACAGCATAAATAAAAAGATTAGCCACTTTGTAATAAACGGGAAGGAGGTACAACTATGATGGAGAAAGAATACCTGCAGAAGATTGCAGAACTGCGTCAGGAAGGAGACGAGACACTGTCTCCATTGCTCGACTATCTGGAACAATACAGGCCGGGGGATCCAAGGGGGTTGATTGACTCCGAGTCGATACGATGCACGCTCGACGGAGTTGTGGACCTGGAACTCAATGCCATCACAACCGTAATGGTGAAGCTCGGTTACAAGGTTGTCTATATTGAGCTGGCCGAGGACTACGGTTGGAATATGGAAAGAGTGCATAAGGAGGAATAAAACTCCTTAAAATGCAGATTTTTGCAAAATAAGGA
>JAFZFM010000050.1 GCA_017555865.1 Bacteroidaceae bacterium | reverse complement strand
ATGGAGTTAAGGGCGCAAGGTGAATAAAAACTATTCAACAAGATGAAGATTATTTGTTTTAACCCCATTCTCGTTCCATAAACTAAAAAACAAAAATAATATGAAAACTTATCAGACTAACGAAATCAAGAACATTGCTATCGTAGGATGTTCCGGCTCTGGAAAAACCACTCTCACAGAGGCTATGCTCTTTGAGGGTGGAATTATCAAACGTAGAGGTACAATAGAGGCAAAGAACACCGTTAGTGACTACTTCCCTGTTGAACAGGAGTATGGCTACTCGGTGTTTTCGACTGTATTCCAGATTGAACAGGCCGGAAAGAAGCTGAATCTTATAGATTGCCCAGGTGCCGATGACTTTGCCGGCAGTATGGTGAGCGCCATGACCGTTGCCGACCTTGCCATAATGGTAATCAATGGCCAGTATGGTGTTGAAGTTGGTACACAGAACTGCTATCGCTACATCAGAAAGATGAAGAAGCCTATGATGTTCGTTGTGAACCAGGTGGATAACGAGAAATGTGATTACGATTCTGTTATTGAGCAGTTGCAGTCTATTTATGGTTCAAAGGTTGTTCCTGTGCAGTATCCATTGAACGCAGGTCCCGGTTTCAACACTATCATTGACGTTCTGTTGATGAAGAAACTTACATTTGTGGGTGAGGGTAAGGCTCCTGTCGTTGAGGATATTCCTGCCGAGGAGTATGAGAAGGCAAAGGCTCTTCACATGGAATTGGTGGAGAAGGCTGCCGAGAACGAAGAGGGCTTGATGGACAAGTTCTTCGAGTCAGAGGAGTTGACAACCGACGAGATCCGCATGGGTGCGCGTATGGGTCTTGAGACCGATAGTGTATATCCGGTGCTCTGCTGTTCTGCTTCTACAGATGTTGCTGTGAGCCGTCTGCTCGAGTTCTTGGCTAATGTGGCTCCCGAGATTACAGATATGCCACAGCCTGTAGACGCCGAAGGTGAGACTGTTGCTTATGACAGCGCTGCACCTACATCGGTATTCTTCTACAAGACTGCTGTTGAACCACATATTGGTGAGGTCAACTACTTCAAGGTTATGAGTGGTACTTTGAAGGCTGGTGATGACCTTGTGAATGCCGACCGTGGTTCTAAGGAGCGTATTGCTCAGTTGTTCTGCAGTGCCGGTGCAAACCGTGTCGCTGTTGAGGAATTGAAGGCCGGTGACCTTGGCTGTACTGTAAAATTGAAGGATATAAGAATTGGCAATACTCTTAATGCCAAGGATTCTAACCACAAGTTTGCGCTTGTGAAGTATCCTGCTTCAAAATATTCACGTGCTATCAAGCCAGTTAATGAGTCGGAGATTGAAAAGATGATGCAGGTTCTCAACCGCATGCACGAGGAGGATCCTACATGGCGCGTTGAGCAGTCTAAGGAATTGCGTCAGACAATTGTTCATGGTCAGGGTGAGTTCCACTTGCGTACTTTGAAATGGCGTATGGAACATGTCGAGAAGATTCAGGTGAAGTTTGAGGAGCCAAAGATTCCATATCGCGAAACTATTACAAAGGCTGCACGTGCCGATTATCGTCACAAGAAGCAGTCGGGTGGTGCAGGTCAGTTCGGTGAGGTTCACATGATTGTTGAGCCATACGAGGATGGCAAGCCATTGCAGGAGGTTTACCGTTTTGGCGGTCAGGAGTTCAAGATCAATGCAAAGGGTACCGAGGAGGTTACACTCGATTGGGGTGGCAAATTGGTATTTGTAAACAGTATTGTTGGTGGTAGCATTGATTCACGCTTTATGCCTGCTATCCTAAAGGGTGTTATGGAGCGCATGGAGCGTGGTCCGCTCACTGGTTCTTATGCCCGCGACGTACGCGTTATTGTTTACGATGGTAAAATGCACCCGGTTGACTCAAACGAGTTGTCGTTCATGCTTGCCGGCCGTAATGCCTTCAGTGCGGCGTTCCGCGAGGCTGGTCCAAAGATTCTTGAGCCTGTATACGATGTAGAGGTGTTTGTTCCATCGGACAAGATGGGTGATGTAATGAGTGATATTCAGGGTCGTCGTGGTATGATCATGGGTATGGAAAGTGAGAATGGTTATGAAAAGTTGTCGGCTAAAGTTCCTTTGAAGGAGATGGCTTCTTATTCAACAACTCTCAGCTCATTGACCGGTGGACGTGCTTCGTTCATTATGTCACCATCGACATACGAGCTTGTTCCTGGTGATGTACAGAACAAGTTGGTTGAGGAACTGGCTGTGAAAGACGAAGAATAATAGATTCCAATACTTAGGTTATGGATGCGTCATTGCTTGCAATGGCGCATCTTTTTTTGTTAAATATTATGTGTATTTTACAATTTTTCTTCGTGTTTATGTTATTTAGTTGCTAAAAACGCAACTTCGTGTTTTGTATTTGTTAATTAAAAAGAAAAAAATAATAATAAAGTCGCAAAAAATATGTAGTTATGTGCTTTGTAATTATATTTGTTACATGAAAAAGAATGTAATTTGGATTGTAGGAATAGTTATGGGCGTATGTTGCGTCGCATTGCTCTATTTGCAGGTGTCGTATATCGATACCATGATTGAGATGAGACGCGAGCACTTTGAGGAGGGCGTGCGCCGCAGTCTCTATCAAGCGTCGTATAACATTGAACTTGAAGAGATGCGCAGCTATCTTTCAAAGGATATACAGCGCGACATTCAGCTTGGGCAGTTGAGCGGTAACGGAATTAAGCTGGAGCATAGTTATGTGAGCTCATCGGAGAATGGCGATGTGGTCTCTACTTTCGAGTTCAAGACCTATGTATCCAATCCTCCGCAGTTTAAGAAGAGGTTCAACATTGCCTCCAACAAGAATCTATCGGTTGAAGAGGCGCAGCGTCTGTCGCTCGATGTGCTGAGAATGCGTTACAAGTATCAGCGTGCCATTCTCGATGAGGTTGTGTATGCCATGCTGTACCAGGCAAGCGAGAAACCGTTGAAGAACCGTGTGAATTTTGATCATTTGAATGAGGTGCTCAAGGCTGAACTTGCCAATAACGGTATTGATTTGCCATACCATTTCAGAATTATTGCCGGTGATGGGCGTGAGATATATCACTGCGATGACTATGAGGCCAATGATAACGGAAAGGTGTATCGTGAACTCTTGTTCAAGAATGACCCTCCTACACGCATGGCGGTGTTGGAACTTAATTTTTCTAACTCGTATCTGAACAATTATATTTATGGTTCGGTTAAATTTATGCTTCCTTCCCTGTTATTCACTTTTGTTTTGTTAATAACATTTGTGATAACATTGTATATGGCGGTAAGGCATAAGAAAATTACCGAAATGAAGAATGACTTCATAAATAACATGACGCATGAGTTCAAGACTCCTATTTCGTCAATATCACTTGCGGCGCAAATGTTGCAGGATCCGCTTATCGCCAAGTCTCCCGAAATGTTCGGTAAACTCTCGGGGGTGATATCGAGCGAGACAAAACGCCTGCGCTTCCAGGTAGATAAGGTGTTGCAGATGTCGTTGTTCGATGACAAGAATACTGCGTCGCTGAAGATGAAGGAACTCGATGCTAATGAGCTTATATCGGGTATAGTGAATACGTTTGCTATGAAGGTGGAACAGAATGGCGGTTCCATTGCATGCAAACTCAATGCGGTAGATCCATATATCTATGTTGATGAAATGCATTTTACCAATGTCGTGTTCAACCTTATGGATAATGCGATGAAGTACAAACGTGCCGATGTTCCTATTTCTCTTGAAATAAGTACACGCAATTCGGGCGGAAAGTTCATTCTTTCGGTTAAGGACAACGGCCTTGGTATCAGTAAGGAGGATCTGAAGAAGATTTTTGATAAATTCTATAGAGTACATACCGGAAATGTTCACGACGTAAAGGGCTTTGGTCTTGGACTTGCCTATGTTAAGCAGATTGTAAAGGCTCATAGGGGAATCATACGTGCCGAAAGTGAACTCGGTGTTGGAACAACGTTTATAATAGTATTACCTTTAAAATAATTGATTATGGAAGAAAAACAAAGAATTTTGCTGTGTGAGGACGATGAGAATCTGGGTATGCTCCTTCGCGAGTATCTGCAGGCGAAAGGCTATTCTGCCGAGTTGTGTCCCGATGGTGATGTTGGTTATAAGACTTTCGTGAAAGAGAAATTCGATATTTGTGTCCTTGATGTAATGATGCCTGTGAAAGATGGTTTTACACTGGCTCAGGAGATTCGCGTGATGAATCCGGATATTCCCATCATTTTCCTTACTGCAAAGACATTGAACGAGGATATTCTCGAGGGTTTCAAGATTGGTGCCGATGACTATATTACAAAGCCTTTCAGTATGGAGGTGCTGGTGGCACGTATTGAGACTATTTTGCGCCGCGTATGTGGAAAGAAGAACAAGGAGAATACACTTTATAAGATTGGCCGTTTCCAGTTCGATACACAGAAGCAGGTTCTTTCAATTGATGGTGAGCAGACTAAGCTTACAACCAAGGAATCTGAACTTTTGAGTCTGCTTTGTGCTCATCGTAATGAGATTCTGCAGCGTGACTTTGCGCTTAAGACTGTGTGGACCGATGACAACTATTTCAATGCGCGTAGTATGGATGTGTATATCACAAAACTGCGTAAGCACCTGAAGGCTGACGAGACTATTGAGATTATCAATATCCATGGCAAGGGATATAAGCTCATTGCTCCCGATAGTGAAGCGAAATGATACAGGGTTTGTATAATATAAATGGTCACTCCGTTAGGGGTGACCATTTATATTGTGTCCTATATGAGGACTGTCTCTTCTTATTTCTCCTGAAGAAGTCTTTTTCCTGCAACTATGTATGCAATGAGTCCGGCGATAACCATAGCCAGGCTTCCAAGGTTTACAAGGTTGCTGTTGTTCCAGCCAAAGAAGTGGCTCGAAATGCTTAGGAGTGCGCCAAGGATTATAAGGAGCAATCCAATGTTTTGAATCTTGCTTGCCATAATTATATGTAGTTTCTTTTGTTAATTTTCCAACTGCAAAGAAACATAAAAATATTTAGAGTATGAAATTTTTTCGATAGAAAAGTGTTTGTAATTGCTATATTATTTGAGTTGTAGCCGGTCAATGCTATATGTTGCATGTGTCGAGTGGTGAAATGGTTGATTTGATGACAAATAGCTAAAAGCGTTGATAAAATTTTGGTAATTGAAAAAAAATGTATATCTTTGCACCCGCGTTTAATAAACGAATGTTTAACCTTATTTATTAATTGGAAAATGAATCAATACGAAACCGTTTTCATTTTAACTCCCGTTTTGTCTGATGCTCAGATGAAGGAAGCGGTAGAGAAATTCAAAGGCATTCTCACCGCTGAAGGTGCTGAGATTGTCAATGAGGAGAACTGGGGCCTTAAGAAACTTGCTTACCCCATCGAGAAGAAGACAACAGGCTTCTATGTAATGTT
>JAFZFM010000049.1 GCA_017555865.1 Bacteroidaceae bacterium | reverse complement strand
TAGTCGAGGAGTATACTGTCATATGGAACTTTCTTTATATGTTTCTCCTGTTGTGTCCATTTTGCCACATCTGCAGTATTTGCTACCAATGTGACAGGTGTGTCCACATCGCCGACATATCCCTGATTGCTGTACCAATGTATACGCATGCCCATTTTACGTGCGATGTCTACAATTGAGCATGAGGAGAAGAATTCACCGCCGTCGTATTGGTTGAATTCGGTGAATGATTTCTCAAGCACCTGTACAGTGCGCACATGGCAACTGTATGCATTAGGGAATGCTATGCAGTGTTCCTTGTCCTTGAGCATCTCTTTCATCCAAGGAGTTGTATCTTCTTTGACATTGCTGAATGCGCTCATATAATCTCGTGTGGCCGATTCACCTAGTACAAACAGTATGGTAGATGGCTCTTTGAAAGGTTTTGCCAATGGTTCCACTTCGAGGCTTTTTATGCGCTCATCGGCATGTAGCCTGTATTTTTTGTTCTGTGCTGTGTATTCTTTGACCGAACGGTACAGAACAGCAATACCTGTTCTTGTAAAGAGTCCTCTTTTGGGCTTCCATATATACACTGTAATGAATAGTGTTGTGGCTGCCGCAATGGCTGTCTGCCACCAACTGCATGCTGTCATTGCGAATGCTGTGGTCGCGTTTACCCATCCAAAAGCTATTATTGCAGCTATCAGTGCTATTGCTGCAAGGCAGACTTTCCATGAGTGGAAGAACTCAACAACCTCGTTCTTGTCTGTCTGTTGCAGTGTCTTCATGTCATTGATATCTATGATTTCTCCCGAAATGGGAAAATAACCCCATTCAGCAATAGGAATCAGCAACAGTGGCAGTTCAATTACGGTTATGAAGTATTGTGCTCCGGGTACAATAGCAAATATTCCTTGTAGCCAACCATAAAGATATATTCCAAATGCTGGATCTATCTGGTTGTCATATTCTGTTCCGGATTTTCGTTTTGTTATATGAAACAATAAAGGATAGGTTACTATCCACAGCAGTGCGATGATTGTTGCTATTAGCGTAGCCGGTTGCAATATGTCGGTTTTTGTTACAGCTGCAGGTATTGCTGCTGTAATGGCTGCAATGAGGTAGCGACGGAACTGTTGTCTTATACAATTGCGTGGTAATCCCTTATTGCATGTGACGTATATTACAAAGCTTATAATCCAGAGAGTTATGGCTGTTACAGCGTATGGCATGGTCTGGCGTGTATAGGTTAAAAAAATAAGTGAATGTGTCCTTATTGTGAATAGGACACACTCACTTGCGGTTATACTTATTATCAATATGCTCTTGCGAACAATACTCGTCGTGCCGATGGCTTGCCGGTTACCATACATGTGCCGGGTGTCTCATCCCAGCCGATAGGTATACAGCGTATTGTTGCTTTAGTGTCGTTTTTGATCTGCTCTTCTGTCTCTGGTGTTCCGTCCCAGTGTGCAAGAATGAAACCGCCTTTTTCAATTTCTGTTTTGAACTCCTCATATGTCTCTACGCTGCGTGTGTTCTCCTCGCGCATTGTAAGAGCCTTACGGTGAAGGTTCTCCTGGATATCGTCGAGCAGTTGTTTTACGAATTCCACAATGCCTTCGATAGAGCGTGTTTCTTTTGTCAGTGTGTCGCGACGCATTACTTCTATTGTTCCGTTTTCAATGTCGCGTGCACCAAGAACCAAACGTACAGGTATACCCTTGAGTTCGTACTCTGCGAATTTGAAGCCAGGACGTTTGTTGTCGGCGTCATCAAATTTGACAGTGACACCAAGTTTCTTCAACTCTGCAATCATTGGATCTACAGTGTTACGAATTGTTGCCAGCTGCTCCTCGTTCTTGTAGATTGGTACAATTACAACCTGTATTGGTGCAAGCGCCGGAGGCAATACAAGTCCGTTGTCATCGGAGTGTGTCATGATTAGTGCACCCATCAGACGTGTAGATACGCCCCAAGATGTTGCCCAAACATAATCGAGATTATTGTTCTTGTCGACAAACTGTACATTGAATGCCTTCGCAAAGTTCTGGCCAAGGAAGTGTGAAGTACCGCACTGCAAAGCCTTTCCGTCCTGCATGAGTCCTTCGATTGTAAATGTGTCAAGTGCACCGGCAAAACGCTCGTTTGCGCTCTTTACACCCATTACAACAGGAAGTGCCATATATTTGTTGGCAAAGTCGTTGTATACGTGCAACATGGTCTTTGCCTCTTTTTCAGCCTCCTCTTTTGTAGCATGTGCTGTGTGTCCCTCCTGCCACAGGAATTCGGCTGTACGCAGGAACAGGCGTGTGCGCATCTCCCAACGCATTACGTTTGCCCACTGGTTTACCATGATTGGAAGGTCGCGGTACGACTGTATCCAGTTCTTGTATGTGCTCCATATGATAGTTTCCGATGTAGGACGGATAATCATCTCCTCTTCAAGCTTTGCTGCAGGGTCAACTACAACACCGCTGCCATCCTCGGCATTCTTCAGGCGGTAGTGTGTTACAACTGCACACTCTTTTGCAAAACCCTCGACATGCTCTGCCTCGCGGCTAAGGTATGATTTTGGGATTAGCAAAGGGAAGTATGCGTTTACGTGTCCGGTCTCCTTGAACATGTCGTCAAGAACGCGCTGCATTTTTTCCCAGATTGCGTATCCGTATGGCTTGATTACCATACATCCTCTTACTGCCGACTGTTCTGCAAGGTCTGCTTTCAATACAAGGTCGTTGTACCATTGTGAGTAGCTGACGCTACGTTTGGTCAATTCTTTTAGTTCTGCCATATCTATTTATATTTTTACTACAATTCAAATATCCGTTTACCTGGTATGGGACGGGTATTGCAGGATTTGCCTGCTATTAAGTGCAAAAATACAAAAAAATATTCACATTATGTTTCTCAAAATCCTTATTTAAGAAGGGAAAATATGTTTTTTTGTACCTGTGAAATCAAAAAACGTTTTTCAGTTGTGAAAAAATATATAATTGACTATTTTTGTGCTATCTAATGAATTTTATTTAACAACTTATTTTTTGTGTATTATGAAATCAGGTTTTATTAAATCACTGTGTGTTGTGTTGTGTGCAACATTCCTATTGTCGGGTTGTGCTTCAATGAACAATACCGGTAAAGGTGCCATCTTTGGTGCGGCCGGTGGTGCAGCTCTTGGTGCGCTTATTGGAAAAATATCAGGAAATACAGCCGTAGGTACTGCTATTGGTACAGCTGTTGGTGCCGGTGCCGGTGCATTGATCGGTAGAAAAATGGACAA
This sequence comes from Bacteroidaceae bacterium, assembly GCA_017555865.1. GTDB lineage: Bacteria > Bacteroidota > Bacteroidia > Bacteroidales > Bacteroidaceae > HGM04593. Next base: position 6,374 of record JAFZFM010000049.1, on the reverse strand, counting down.
GGCTGCTGCAGCTGCTGCCGAAATTGAGAATGCAACTGTACAGACTGTAACAGACGCAAATAACCTTACTGCAGTAAAGGTTACATTTGACTCAGGCGTGCTTTTTGCAACAAACAAATATTCTTTGAATGCCAATGCAAAATCAAACTTGCAGCAGCTTTCAAGAATCCTTAAGGAGTACAATGATGCCGATGTTGCTATCTATGGTCACACTGATTCTACAGGTAGCGACGCAATCAACAATCCTTTGTCTGTTAACCGTGCAAATGCAGTGGCTGAGTACCTTATGTCACTCGGCGTTTCTTCAAGACAGATTAAGAGTATTCAGGGCTTTGGTTCAAAAGAACCTGTAGCCGACAATTCTACAGCTGCTGGACGTGCAGAGAATCGTCGTGTAGAAATTTACATGTATGCAAGTGCCGAGATGATTGAGGCAGCAAACAGCGGTACTCTCCAGTAATAAGTATTGGCTTGTAATAAATAAAAACCGGCTCAATGAGCCGGTTTTTTTATTTGCGTTTTACATTACCGAAGGTCTTTATTCCGGTGTATTTTCTCCATAGGTTGACCTTGCGTTTCTTTGGAACTCCATTGCGCCTTATGTAATCCCTGACTCCCTCAAGCATTCTGTGTGCAACCTTGCCGTCGTTATATGGATCGTAATTCTCGATAATCCATTTACGTAGTTTAATATATTCCTCCTTCTCCTGAACTTCGTCAAAAGCTTCGCATAGTTGGCTTGTGTCGGCAATGTCTTTCCAATATATCTCTTGCGCCGAAGCCTTGTAGGTAATGACTGGCTTGTCCTTAAGGAGAAATTCATATATAGTTGACGATGTATCACTTATCATCACATCTGCCATAAGTTGGTATTTAGCTACCGAAAAATCGTCGACCCAAATTATTCTTTTATGTTCGTTTGCCAACTGTCTGTACTCTTCGACCCATTCGGCACGCGTAAGCGGGTGTTGTTTGATCATTACAACAACATCTTTCTTTTCAGTAAGTTCAACAAGCGCTTCCTTCATTACAGGTAGTGATGTGAGCGAAGGTGAGAATGTAGGTGCATAAAGCACTATCTGATTACATTTGTATTCGTCAAGAATCCTCTTTTTTTCCTGGTCAAAATCATGCAGATGTTGCATTACCCAGTCTTGTCTTGGCCATCCTGTCTCCAAAACCTCAAAGTTCTTGTGCTTTGCAGCAAGTCTTTCAAATCCTTTTGTAAAGTGGGGGCCTTGTGTAAAGTATGTGTCGAAGTAATGGCGGATAACCCAATGGCCTTTCTTCTCCCCTGCATATCCGTGGAATACCTGAACTTTAACTCCGGGCAGGTAGTATGGCACGATGTTTCCTGGGCAGAATATTGCCTCGGGTGAGAAATCGTATATCTCTTGCATGCTGTTGCTCCAGCGTACTTTATCCTTCAAGGGAAATTCCGGGAATTTGGGTTTGTGTACATACCATAAAACCTGATTGTTACCCTCTTTGTCTGCCTCCTCCTGAATAGGTAACAGTATGTCTACTGCATATTTGTTTTCACAAAATAGAACGATACGCATAATTGTATGTTGTTAGATGTTTTATATTCTTATGTCCTATGTCCTTCAAAATGACGGTCATTCAATTTTTTGCTCGAAAGACCCTTACGCCCAAGTGGTTTTTCTTTCCTTTCATGTATTGGTAAAGAGTCTTGGGATCATCTATTACTTTCCCGGTATTTGACGAAGCGTGCAACATGTGAAGCTTGTTCCCATGCCATGTTGCAAAGCCAACGTGAGTGACATCCAATCCCTCAATAGCTGTAACAATGGCAATGATGTCGCCATTTCTGATATCCAAACTGCTTGGAGGGTTGCATAATAACTCTTTAGGAATATATTTTGTCTTTATGTTGGTGTATGGTCTTTCATAATCTGCAATGGCTTGCAACAGTATGCTGTCTTCGTTCAATTGGGGGTACTTGTCGCTGTTGCGGCTCATGAAATTGAGTGTCAAAAGTTGTGTGGATGTATGTTGTGGTGTCTCAATCTCTTCGATTATTCCTGTTTTTGCACTATCTGTAATCCACCAACTCATGTAGTGCAAGCGGCTTATGTATCCGTTTCTTGTTCCATTACGGTAACGTAGCCTCTCAAGTTCCTTGCATGTGGTTGTGAAGTTACCTCCGTTCTTTCTGCATGCTTCGGCAACCGCTGTGACAAGCTCGACAAATGTTGTGCAGTCGACTTTGTTGCAACAGATGTAAAGGTCTTCTTCAATGTTTGTGTCCAAGGTGCCTCCAACATATTGGGCCCCAATAAAATCCCTTGCAATAGAAAGCATGCGCTCTCCTTGTTCCCGTTCAAAGGCGTGTTTCCTTATTGTGTTTTCAATGAATACGCTGTCGCTTTTTTCATATATGATTTCTTGGGCCTGAGATTCATTGGCTCCGGTTACAAGCAGAAGATATGCGAATATATGCAGCAGTTTTTTCATTGGATATTTAGAATATGACCATAAATTATGTAAATATACAGTAATATTCTGTTTAATTCATTATCTTCGCTATGAAATTTATTAAGTTCATGTTACGTTTTCTGTTTATAGCTGTTGTAATCCAATTGTCGACAACTGTATTTGGACAATTTGCAGTGTCAAAATCTACAACCATATTATCTCCAAATATGGTGTTGAATGATGAATGGACAGTTCCTGCTGTAATGAAACTGGATGGCGATGATGTTATACATTTTTCTTTCGACGAATTGTCCCATACGTACAAACGGTATCTATGTCGGGTAGTGCATTGCAATTCCGATTATTCCCCTTCGGAACTTTCCGAGATTGAGTACATGGACGGTTTCAATAATTTTCCGATTGAAAGTTGGGAGAACTCCGTGAACACGACAACCCTTTATACTCATTATGAATTTACAATGCCGAATGATAATGTCCGATTGTTGGTGTCTGGAAATTATAGGGTAGAGATATATGATGAGGAGGATAGTGAAAGTAAACCGGTTGTCATATTCGATTTTGCTGTTATTGCACCCGAGGTTGGTATTAATGCATGGGTGAGCGGGGATACGGACTCGTCGTACAATACTACAGAACAGCAGCTTTTCTTTGCGTTGAATTACTCCAAAAGTAATGTGGTGTTGCCTGCGAGCGAGTTTATTCCTGTCGTTTATCAGAATCGTAGAAAAGAATCTGTTGTTACAGGGATAACTCCTACGCATGTAACAGGTAATGAGGTGCAGTATTTTCATAATGAAAAACTTATATTTCCTGCAGGCAATGAGTTCCGCCGATTCGAGTTGACCGATCCAAATGCCCCTGGAATGGGCGTTGAGGAGGTCATTTATCATGAGTCGGTCTATCATGCGTTATTGTATATGGACAAACCGCGTCATTCATATTCTAATTGGCGAGATGAGAATGGACGGTTATATGCCAATACGCTTGAGGGCAGGGGTTCTTTTATTGAAGCCGACTATGTTAATGTGCACTTTGCATTGGCTATGCCTTTCAGAAAGGGTGGTAATTTCTATCTACAAGGCGATTTCGGGGATTTGCTTTCTGCTGACAATCGCCTTGAATATGATGCACAAGAGGGATATTACTTTATTTCCAAATTGCTTAAACTAGGTGTGTGTAACTATAACTATGTGTGGATTCCTGACGAGGGTATAGCTGGCAGATCAAATTGTGTGGAGGGTGATTTCTATAATACTGAAAACGAGTACCTCATATATATATATCATCGTGAATTTGGTGCAAGGTATGATAGACTCGTAGGTGTACATTCCGTTAATAGTGATAAATAAGATTATTGATATAAAAAAACAGAAGTTCTATTTGAAGTGAACTTCTGTTTTTTTTTATATGTTATAATTTGTCTATCAATCTTTGGATGACTGACCATACACCTTTCTTTTCAAAATGTATTGCCTTGCCTATTGCTGTGAGGACTCTCAATCCTCGCCCATTCTTCCTTATAAGTCTTTTGGCATATCCGTAGAAGACGAATGTTGACAATATTGCCATCGCCACCACTATGTACAACTGGGTATCTATACTTGCACCTAACTTATATGAAAGATACCACAAAGCAACTATAATGAAGTTTATGGAAAGAATGCAAATGGTTGTACCTACATGCGAGAAATTTAGTTCTATAAACAGGTGGTGCAGGTGTGTCTTGTCTGGGTGAAAAGGAGATTTTCCTCTCATTATTCTTGCAGACATAACCCTCAACGTATCAAATATTGGCATTGAAAGTATTGCAAGAGTCAATGGTATGAGTCCCATTCCATCTTCGGCAAATATTGCGCATTTTGAATACTCGCTAAGTATGCTTATTACAAACATGGACATCATTGTGCCTATTACAAGTGTACCGCCATCCCCAATGAACATCTTGGTGCTGTTGCCGAATACATTATGCAGAAAGAATGGTACGATGGCGCCGGCTGCAGATAGGGACAGGGTAGTCATTGTTATATTGCCGGCCTTGTAAAATATTGTGGCAAACAGTACGGAGGCCATAAAACAGTATCCGGACGATAATCCATTGACTCCATCTATAAGGTTGATTGCATTTATTATTCCTACTGCCGCAAATATTGTCAATGGTCCTGATATCCATAATGGTATGATGTCTATTCCCCACAATCCCCAAAAACAGTTGATTGATGCCCTGTTTATGTACATGAGCCAACACACTACAATTATTTCAATCATGAAACGGACTGTCGGTGTTAGGTTCATTATGTCATCCATTGTTCCTATGTATAGCATAATGAGCATTGCGGTTGTCAGCATGAATACTCCTGGGCTGCTAAACATTGTTTGCGAGAAGCAAAGTCCAATGGTTATTCCAAAGAAAACTGCCATACCTCCCATAACAGGCACCGGGTTGCGTTGAAGTTTGCGTGCGTCAGGGTTGTCAACAAGATTCTTCATTATTGCAATTTTCAGAATCTTTGGATGTATCCATAATGTTCCTAAAAAAGCAAATAATGCCGGAATTATGATGTTGTTTAAAACAGACATGATTATTTTTTTTAATATTTGCTTAATGTTGTGCTTTTCGCAAAGATAACAATTTTTTCAATATAAAGTTTTTTTTGATAAAATATTTCTAAGTTGTTTAAAGTGCTGTGCCTATACTATGTTTGTTGGTTTAAAATCTCCATTTACTCATGTGTATATAAATTGGAATATAATTGTATGTTTCTGTTTTTTTTGTTTATCTTCGCAGTGATACGAACCTGTTAAATAAAATAAGTATGGCTTCTAATCATGTTGTAATCATGGCGGGTGGAATTGGCAGTCGCTTCTGGCCAATGAGTACTGCAGAAACTCCAAAACAGTTTATAGATGTGCTTGGCTGCGGAAAGTCTCTTTTGCAGCTTACAGTAGACCGTTTTTCGGGTATATGTCCTATTGAAAATGTATGGGTTGTAACATCGGAGAAATATGCGGGGATTGTTAAACAGCAGCTGCCCATGATTCCCGAGGAGAATATTCTAAAGGAACCATGTCGCAGGAACACTGCGCCTTGTATTGCATACGCTGCATGGAAAATCAAGAAGAAGGACCCCGGAGCCAATATGGTGGTGACACCAAGCGACCATTTTGTAGCCGACGTTGCGGAGTTCCGTAGGGTTATAACTTCGTCACTTTCTTTTGTGTCCGGTTCCGATGCTATTTTGACTCTTGGCATAAAACCGACACGTCCTGATACCGGTTATGGTTATATAGAGGCTGTTCTTGGCAGTTTGTCTCTGTCGAACAAAGAGGTTTTCAGGGTTGATTCGTTCAAGGAGAAACCGTCGCTTGACATAGCCCAAGCATATATTGCAAAAAATAATTTTTACTGGAATTCCGGAATTTTCATTTGGAGTGTCTCTACTATTGTAAATGCATTCAGGGTATATCAGTCTCCCATAGCTTCAGTGTTTGAATCTCTAATGCCATATTTCAATACTCCTCAAGAGCAGGAGGCGGTAAATGAAAAATTTCCTGATTGCCGTAATATTTCTGTCGACTATGCCATTATGGAGCGAGCCGATGAGATTTTTGTCTTTCCTGCAGATTTTGGTTGGAGTGACCTGGGAACATGGGTCTCATTACATAGCAATATGCCTCATGACGTGAACGGGAATGTTGCTCTTGGTGCCGATATCCGTTTTGCCGAGTCCCACAATTGTGTCGTGGATACGCGCAATATGAAAAAGGTTGTGATTATAGGTGTTGATAATTGTATTGTCTCGGAAAATGATGGAAATTTACTGGTGTGCCGCATGAGTGACGAGAATCGGGTAAAGGAATTTTCTGATGAGAAATGATATAATAATACGAATGATGGAAAGCCCGTCGGGCTTTCC
>JAFZFM010000048.1 GCA_017555865.1 Bacteroidaceae bacterium | reverse complement strand
CCGACGCAATTGAGGTGACAAAGGATATGGCACGCCCAATGGTATTCGGTACTCCAAAACCGACAAACGGATTCCTTGGCTATGGCGACGACATTGAGATTACCTTCAACGAGGATATCAACAGCGGACGTCTTACACAGACAGGTAACTTCATTGTAACAGCAGCCCTCAACGGCGCAACAGTTGCACATGACATTGCCATGTTGGCTACAGGCACAGAGGGTGCAGTTGCCAAGACCGAGGCCAACATCAACCTCATTGGCAAGAGCTTTGCTGTTGACATGTGGGTGAGAGTAAGCGGTGAGGGTACAATCTTCAGCCACGGTAACGGTACAAACAAGCTTGCACTTGGCGTGAAGGAGATTGACGGACAGTACTACTTTACTGTAAACGGTAAGGAGCATGGTAACCCATTGCCAACTGACAAGTGGATTTACATTGCTTTCAACCTTGAGCAGGATAATGCAGAACAGTCATGCTTCTCGGCTATCTATGCAAGCGACGATATAACCGAAGTTCTTGCAACAGCAGTTGCTATTGAAAGATATGAAGGTAACGGTGTTGTTGCACTTGGCGACGGCTTCACAGGAGCAATCCACGAGGTGACACTTTGGGACGAGGCTATTAATATCGATAACCTCCAGGCGCAGATGTATGACACCAAGATGCCTACAACCGAACATCTTATCGGTTACTGGAAGTTCAACGAGGGTAACGGCACACAGGCTAAGGACGTTGCACGTAACCGTCACATGAACTTGAGCAGCACAAGCTGGTACTTGAACAACAAGAACATCGCACTCAACCTTGTAGACGCAACCTACGGAGAGGATGACGCTATTGTACTCAACACATCAGAGTGTGTTGCACGCACAGGCGACGACTACATGATTGAAATGTGGTTCCGTGCCGATAAAAATCAGAACAACGAGGTTGCTTACCTGTTCGACAGCGACTTCCTGAGCGTAGTTCTTGAAAACGGCAAGATGAAGCTCTACTCTATCACAGCCGAAGAGACCAAGCAGATTATGTCAATGGGTACAAAGAGCTACACCGATAGCAAATGGCACCACATTGCAATAAATGTCATACGTAACGGCAATACTGTTGTTTACGTTGACGGTGAGTCTGTAGGCCAGGCTGCTTCGACCAACGTTCCTGCAATGCAGAGCGCATACCTGTACTTGGGTGCTAAACGCAACAGAGATGAGAACTACAGCAAGTTCGATGTAATGAGCAACAAGCTGGTAGGTGAAATCGACGAAATCCGCGTTTGGAACGCAACAGTTAATGCAAGCGTTATTCGCGACCGCATGAACCAGCGTCTGAAGGGTGATGAGGCAGGTCTTGTCGCATACTACCCATTCGAGGAGGAGAAACTCGATGAGTACTCACAGATTGTGACTGTCGGTACTGCTACCGATATGGTAACAGGCAGACATGATATTACTGCACTCAGAGCCGAGGAGTACAATGTTACATACAGCAACGAGGCTCCTGCACTCAAGCCAATAAACAATGTTACCAACCTCAACTACAACTTTGTTGCAAGCGAGCGTGGTATTGTAATTGAGCTTAACGAGGATGCTGACCGCATTGAGGGTACAACAGTAAACATCACAGTAAGAGACGTAGTTGACCTCAACGGCAACAAGTCACTCCCTGTTACCTGGACTGCTCTTGTAAAACGCAACCAGTTGATATGGTTCGAGAACAATATTGACGTTGCCGGCAGCATGGGCAAGGAGCAGAAGTTCAAGGCTATTGTAACCAACCAGAGCGCACAGACCGAGTACTGGGTACTTGGTGACCTACCAAGTTGGTTGAGCGCTAACTTTACATCGGGTACACTGCCTGCACTTGGCAACCAGGAGATAACATTCACTGTTGATGCTTCGGCTCCAACAGGCAAGAGCGAGTTCACAGTTTACGTGAGCGGTAACAATGAGATACTTGTACCTCTTACAGTGAACATGAACCTGAAGAATGAGGCTCCAGAGTGGAGTGTTGAGCCGGCCGACTTCGAGAGCAGCGCAACTCTGTTCGGTGTTGTGAAGATTGCACTCGATGGCGAGAAGGTTGTTTACAGCGAGGACGAGGATGACCTTGTAGCTGCATTCATCGACGGCGAGTGTGTTGGTGTAACAAATGTTCAGTACGAGGACTTCAGCGACAGCTATCGTGCATACCTTAATATATATGGTAACAGCGATGACGCCGGCAAGGAGATTGCACTGAAGGTTTGGGATGCAAGCACAGGTATTGTTCACCCTGTTGTAATGACATACGCTGACGTAAATGGCAATACAAAGACTGAGCTTACTTACGCAGAGAACACCACATGGGGTGACTTTGACCAGACATACCTTGTTTATGCAACCAACTACATTGAGCAGAGCACACCACTCAAGAAGAACTGGAACTGGATCTCGGTATATGTAAACAACGCTATTGTTGAGAATTATATCGATGATATGTTCAGCAGTATCGGTGCTAACGGTATCACTATAAAGGATAACGAAAGCTTCTCTAGCTACAACAAAGCAGAAGGATGGTGGCTTGGTGATATCGAGTACCTTAACAATGCTTCAATGTACAAGGTGAAGATGGAGGTTGCCGATACACTTGTAATGAACGGTGTTGAAGATAGAGAGACTGTTGTAGAGATTTCTAATGGCTGGAACTGGATTCCATACCTCCGCAGCTTCACACTCTCACTCGACGACGCATTTGCAAGTGCAGAGCCTGCAAGAAATGACCAGATCAAGGGTCAGGACGGCTTTGCAATGTACAATGGTACAGCATGGAGCGGTACTCTCAAGGCGCTTACACCTGGTAAGGGTTACCTCTACTTGAGCAAGTCAAATGACGACAAGAGCATTAACTACCCGACACAGCGCAATGTTGCAACAGCAGCTTTGGCTCCTGCAAGAAGAAATGTTGTTGAGAGAACATTCGCACCTGTTGACCCAGCAGAGTTCGAGAGCAACATGACTATGCTTGCAGTTGTGAAGGATGGCGACGAGGTTCTTGAGAACGCTCAGGAGATTGCAGTGTTCGACGGTGCTGTTTGCCTTGCAAGTACAACAATGGAGAATGACGGATTCTTCTACCTGACAATCCCTGGTGACAAGACCGTTACAAGCCGACTCACTCTTGTAGCAGTAATCGACGGTAACATTGTAGAGACATCTACATCGTTCTACTTTGTTGAGGATGCAATACTTGGTGACTTCGACGCTCCATTTGCTGTAACAGTAGGTAATGCAACAACTATCGGAAAGATGTTGGCCGAGGGCGACTACTGCAGATTGCAGGTTGTTGACCTTAACGGACGTGTATTCTATGCAGGTTCTGTTGCTGACTTCGACGAGAACAGCTTGAACGATGGCCAGTACATCTTTGAGTTCTTCACAGCCGATGGCCAGGTTGTATGTTACAAACAATTAATCAGACGAATTGCAGAATGATAAAGAGACTATTTACAATAGTGGCGCTCATGTGCGCCACTATTGTATCACTCACAGCACAGAATATTTACCCAAACTGGCACAAAAAAAGCGCCTTCCATTTCACCAAGAAGAAGCTCACTACCCAATCGAACTTCACAATGATGGTGATTGGTACAATCGATGGTGAACGTTGCGACAGTGCCTTTGAAATTGGTGTCTTCAGCGGTGACGAATGTCGCGAGGTAAAGGCTTTCTATGCCAACAAGAAGAAACCTGCTATCGGACACTTCTCATCGTTGGTTGTAAACGGTGTTGAAGGTGAGTCATTCGGTTTCAGAATCTATGACCACCGCAACAATGTTGAGGTTGAGGCTACTATATGCCCACAGGAAATCAGTTTTGTGGCTGATGCCGAATATGGTTCATCGAATAATTTTTATGAACTGGCATTCAACAACAGTACAACACACCGCGTAGCTTTGGCAATTGATGACGCGACAGACCTGCCTTACACAGGCAAGCAGTACGGCATAACAGCCGATGGTATTGCGTGCAGCTACACACGCAACGCATACCTCGACGGCGGATATGAGACAATTGTACTGCCTTTTGACGCCGACATCACCGGTATTAAGGCTGCGGGATTTGTGTTTGAGAAGTTTGAGGGCTTTGGTGAGAACACCATCAAGTTCGTAGAGCTTGCCGAAGGCGAGAACCTGAAGGCCGGCATTCCATACCTGTTCCACTATACCGGAGAGGTTTCGGACGGCAGAATGGAGATTGTGTTCACAGCCAATGTTCAGCAGGCTTCGGATGAAGTTGCAGAACAGGAGGGCTGGACCGGCACATTCAAGGCTATGGATGGCAATGCCATTGCTGGCAAGTATATCCTTAATGTAAAGGGCGACAAATTTCAGAAGGCCGGTAACGGTGCTTCGCTTGCTCCCTATCACTGCTACCTTGTGTTGCCGGCCGGTACAGACGCTTCAAAGTTCTCTGTATTGCACCGCGAAAACACAACAGGCGTAGAGGAGATTGAAGAGCAGAACGGTTCGGAGGAAATTTTTGACCTCTATGGCAGAAAGCTCAACGATATGCCCAAAAGCGGTATTGTTATAAAGAACAACAAGAAATTCTATATCAAGTAATACCAATGGAAAAGAAAGAATATACAAAACCGGCAGCTTTGGAAATCGAAGTTTCGGGCTGCAATATGATTTGTGCAAGTATTCTCATTGATAACAATGAGGTAAACACCGGCGGTAGAAGCTCGAGAAACAGAAGAAACGGTTGGGATAACGGTTTCTGGGTTAACGAGAGATAACAGTTTGGTAACCCCTATAAACAACAGCCGAGGCAGCAGATAATTCTGCTGCCTCGGTGTTTTTTACCTGTATAATGACTTGAATTATGAGAGCGTTATAGTGGATATTGCCTCACTCCTACCCTAAACCAAGGAAAGGGATTAAGAATGGCCCCACCCCCCAAAAAGGGAGAAACCAGAATCTCTGTTATCTTTCATCTTTCCTCTTTCATCTTTCCTCTTTATATTACGCCCAGCCTCGACGCACAATCCAACGGTAGACTACCGGAATCACATATACATTAAGGAATGTAGATGAGAGCAGACCACCAAGCACAACAACCGCCATGGGGCTTTGTATCTCATTACCCGAAGCTGAGCCGTTGAGAATCATTGGCACAAGCGCCAGGGCCGATGTAGAGGCTGTCATGAGGATTGGGGTGAGACGGTCGGCAGAACCGGAAATAACTGCCTCCTCGAGCGATACACCCTCGCTACGCAGGTGCTGGTAACGCGACACAAGCAGAATACCGTTGCGGGTTGCAATACCAAAGAGTGTTATGAGACCAATGATGGCTGGAATGCTCATTACTGCCGATGTGAAATACGTTGCCAGAATACCGCCTATAAGCGCAAGCGGAAGATTCAGAAGCACTACTGCCGAGAGTGATACACTCTTGAACTCGCTGTAGAGCAACACAAACACCACAAGAATGGCCACAGCTGTTGTAAGCCACAATGTACGTGAGGCCGAGGCTGCGCTCTCGAACTGGCCACCTAATTCAAGACGATAACCCTCGTCGAGTGCCAGTTCCTTGTCGAGATAGTCGGCTACGCGCTCTACCGTGCCGGCAATATCGCCACCGGTGATATTTGCCGATACAACAACCTTGCGCTGCACATTCTCGCGGCTGATACTGCCGGGGCCACCTACAGAAACGATAGAGGCTACGTCGTTGAGCGAAACCTTTCCCGATGGGGTATCTATGAGGGCGCGCTTTACGCCATCAATGCTCTCGGTATAATCTTTGTTAAGACGTATTATGAGGTCGAAGCTACGCTCCTCTTCGTACACGCTTCCCACTTTTTTTCCAGGGAATGAAGCCTCGATAAAGCTGTTGAACTCGTCCATAGTTATTCCATAATAGGCAAGCTTCTCACGGTCGGCACGTATCTGTAGCTGCGGTGTCTCGACCTGCTGCTCCACATTTACATCGACAACATTAGGGAATGCCTTCAAAAGCTCCTTTATATCGGTTCCCTTGCGGAACAGGGTACTTAAATCGGGGCCAAAAATCTTAATGGCAAGGTCGGCCTGTGTACCGGATACCATGTGGTCTATGCGGTGTTCAAGAGGCTGTCCAACCGAGGTAACGACACCGGGAATAGAGGCAAGTCGGGTACGTACTTCGGCAAGGAAATCGGCCTTGCTACGCTCACCAAGGGTGAAATTGACATCTATCTCGGCACCATTGGATGTCTGCGAGTGTTCATCAAGCTCACCACGGCCTGTGCGGCGTGCAGTACTCGTAACCTCGGGTATCTGCAGAAGTTCCTTTTCTATGGCTGCACCAAGGCGATTGCTCTCTTCTAGAGAGACACCGGGACGCGATACTGCCGAAATGGTCAGTGCCTTCTCGTTGAATTCGGGCAAGAAACTGCGTCCCATACCGGCAAATAGCAACAGACACACAACAAAGAGTGCAAGCAACGAGCCTACGACAACCCTTGAATGGCCAAGCACGGCAACAAGTGATTTACGATATTTTGCAAGCAACCAACTGTCGACCCATGTCTTTTTCTCGGTCTTTGTAAGGTATTTTTCGTTGGAAAGCATCATTCGGCACAACAGCGGTGTAACTGTCATTGCCACAATGAGCGAAATGAGCAGTGCAATTATATATGCTATGCCAAGAGGCTTGAGCATGCGTCCTTCGAGACCGCTGAGGAAGAACAGAGGCGCAAAGGTTACAATGATTATGAGTGTTGCATGGATGATTGAGGCACGGATTTCGGACGAGGCCTCAAAGACCACCGTAAACGAGCTGCGACGTTGTTCTACCGGCAAGCGATGATTTTCGCGCAGACGCTTGTAGACGTTCTCCACGTCGATGATGGCGTCGTCGACAAGTGAACCTATGGCAATGCACATACCGCCGAGTGTCATGGTATTTATATCCATACCAAGCAGGTATAGTACAATGACCGTACCAAGCAGTGACAACGGTATTGCCAGAAGGGAGATTACCGTTGAACGCAGATTGGTGAGGAAAAGGAAGAGTATGAGTATCACACACACTGCACCCTCGAAAAGGGAGCTTCCTACATTATTTACCGAGGCCTGTATGTAGTCGGCCTGACGGAATATCTTTGTATCGACCTTTACATCGGCCGGCAGCGACTTTGCAATGCTCTCGAGGTTACGCTCGATATTCTGCGTCACACTCAGGGTGTTTATTCCGGGCTGCTTTGAGATGGAGAGTATTATGGACGGAGTTCCGTTCTGTGCTGCATAGCCCTGCTTGACTGCAGGTGCAACAACAACATCGGCAACATCGGCAACACGCACAGCCGCGTCACCATTCACCTTTACTACGGTGCTTCCAAGCTCTTCGACACTGTTGCTGCGGCCCATTCCGCGCAGGTTGTATTCGTTACCGAAGTCACGTACGACACCTGCACCAATGTTAACACTCATTGCAGAAGCTGCGCTCTCGAGCTCGCCCATGGAGACACCATACATTTCCATTCTTACCGGGTCGGCAAGCACCTGATACTGCTTGTAGTCGCCACCTATTATGGTAACATTAGAGACACCGCCGGTTGCAAGGACTGCAGGCTTTACAATCCACTCGGCAAGCGTACGGAGTTCCATCATCGATGTGCTGTCGGCCTGCATACCGACAAACATGATTTCACCCATTACGCTCGACTGTGGGGCAAGCATGGGTACAATTCCGTCGGGCAACTGCCCCGACAGCAGACTCATCTTTTCGCTGATGATTTGTCTTGCACGGTATATGTCCATACCCCAATCGAATTCAACCCACACGAATGAGAAGCCCTGAGACGATGAAGAACGCACACGACGTACGTTTGTAGCACCGTTTACAGCTGTTTCGATGGGGAATGTCACAAGACGCTCAACCTCCTCGGGGGCCATATTCGAAGCGTCGGTGAGTACAACAACGGTTGGCATTGTGAGGTCGGGGAATACATCGACCTCGATATCACGGGCTGAGTATGTACCGCCTATTGTCACAAGAACAACGGCAAGCAATATTATGAGCCTGTTGTTCAAAGAGAATTTTATTATCCTGTTCAGCATGAGGTTCCTTTTTTAATGTACATGACCGGCATGTGGGTCGAGTGCTGCAGCACCCTGTGATAGTTTAAGCACAACTGCGCCCTTTGTGACAATGCGCTCGCCCTTGTGTACACCCTTATTGACCTTTACAAGATGTCCGTCGGTTGCACCAAGCTCAACACTGCGCTTCTCGAACGAAATCGGGCTGTTCTGCACAAACACGAAATAGCTGCCCATCTCCTCGACAATGGCTGTACGCGGAACGGCAACGCCAGTAGCACCCTCGCCCGCCGAGGTTATATATAGTGTGACAACACTGCCGGGAAGCACATCTGCCATCTGTTTTACAGAGAGTGTAAGAGGCAACATGTTACAGCTGTTTGCACTGCTGCCTACGGCAAGCACACGACCTTCGAGTGCAGCAAGGGGGTATACGTTACCCTGGGCTGTTTCAATATTCACATTGCTTATGCTCTGCAACTGTGAGGCATAACGTACAGGCAGTTCGGCTGCTATATTGAGATTACCCTTGCGCTCTACCCTTGCAACCGGAGTTCCGGGCTGTACATAATCGCCGTTGGCAACAAGCAGTTCGGCAATATAGCCGTTCATTGAGGATTTGAGCATAACCTTGCCGCCACCATAGGTGCGTTGCATGCTTGTATAGCGTGCCTCGGCCTGCTTGAATGAGGCTTCAGCCTCGAGATATTCACGTTCGGAGACAATCTTGTCGATAAACAGCAGCTTTTTTCTCTCGAACTCGGCCTTTGCAAGTTCGTAGCTGCTCTCGGCCTCGGCAAATTTCACTGCTGCGTCGTTCTCGGTAACATCGCTGCCCTCGAGATAGAAAAGTACTTCGCCGTCGATTACCTGCTTGCCGGCAACAACTGTACCAGCGTATTGCAGTTTACCGCTTGCTGTGGCCACTATTGTTGTAAAGTTGGTGGGAACCGACTCGACACGGGCCACAACCTTTACTGCTCCGTTGAAACTTGTTACAACAGCCTCGGCTGTAGCGAAATCTATTTTCCAGCTCTGCTCCTTGCTGAAAGCCATATCGCCGGGCTTGCCCTCAACAGCAATACCATGTCCCGGATGTGAGTGTCCATGACTGTGACCTGAATGGCCATGCACTGAATGGTTGTGGGCCGAATGGTCGTGAGCAAGTACATGCTCATGGTCATGCCCATGTTCCTGAACATGGGCTTCGCCATGCTCATGTCCGTCACAATCGTGTGAGTGTGAATGGGCAGCATGGACATCTACATGGAAATGCGCCATTTCACCGGCAACATCGAATGCAATGACACCTTCGCCTGCAACTTCGGGTACAAAATCGAAATGAAAAACACCTTTGCCATTGGCTGCTGATGTCATTGTGGCTGTCTTGCCGTCGACTTTCAATGTAGCCTCGACCTCGCTGCACTCAACCGGTTTGAATGTGGAGAGTGATGTTGCATAGAGTGTTATGCATGATTTCTTGCCTACCTCAAGCCCCTCGTGCTGCATAAAGAATTCGACACCGTGGGTATATGCCACGAAGTCATTCACGTGAATGTGTTCATGCGCCGCCTCCTCGTGGTTATGACTGTGGCCTCCGCAACCGCAAATAGCCAACGCAGCTACTGCTGCAAGGAATATCTTCTTCATAGTAATATATTTTCTATCAATGATTTATTATACTGTAAAGCTATAAAACTATTACAAAAAAGGCTACTGCGAACTCCATTATTTATGGAATTTTATGTAGTAGCCCTTCTATTTTAACATTTTATATAGTTTGCCGCCCACTCCTTGTCAACATAGTTCTCAATGAGTTCACATGCATGAGCGCTGAAGTCGAGACCGCAAGAGAGAATTCCATTCCAGTCCTGAGGTGTGAGCTGCGACAAGGATTCCCTGTCGACACCGGCTTTAAGAAGACCGTATACGACACCGGCATTAAAGTTGTCGCCGGCACCAACTGTGCTTACTACATTCACTTTCTTTACAGGGAAGGTAGCCTCGTGCCCCTTGGTGAAGAGACGTACATCGCCATCGCCGCTGGTGAATATGAAATTGGGGCTATAGAAGCGAATCTTTTCCTTGTAGATTTTATCGGCACTTGTCATTTCGTACAGGTAGTTGAAATCGTCGGCCGAACCACGCACGATATCGGCAAACTCGAGGTTCTCGATAAGCGCCTCGGAGAGTTTTATGCGCTCGTGTACATGGTTTTTCCTGAAGTTTATATCGTAGTACAACAGCGCACCTCGTTCGTGGGCATACTCAAGGAATGCCTTTGTCTTTTCACGTAACACCGGATTAAGCACAAAATATGAGCCATACAACACAATATCACCGGGCTCAATGGTGGGAAACTCCACTTCGAGACGGTTATTGGGGTAATCCTTATAGAAAAGATACTCGGCGTCGTTCCTCTCGTTGAGGAATGCAAGGGCAAGAGGTGATTTTCCACCGGTGAAACTGCACACGGCCGACGCGTCGACACCGCTGTCCTTGAGGTGCGAAAGAATAATCTGTCCTATATTGTCGTCGCCGACCTCGCTGATGAACGAAGCTGCTGCCCCGACACGGCCAAGCGAAATAATGCTGTTATAAACTGAACCTCCGGGCACAGCCTTCACAGGCTGCCCGTTCTTGAAAAGAATATCAAAAACTGTTTCACCAATTCCAATGACTCTTGCCATATATCTTACACCTCTTTTATTATTGTTTCAAGTTCTTCAATACTGTTTACTACTATTATGATGTTATGCAGGCCGGCACGTACAAAACCTTCATCGGACATCTCACCCAACACACTCATAAGGCCATTCCAGAACCCGTTTGCATTGTAAAGCACCACGCGCTTGGAGTGGTAGCCTATTGTTGCGGCAGCGGCAACATGAAAGATTTCGTCGAGGGTTCCTACGCCACCCGGCAATGCTACAATGACATCGCTGCGGGTGAGCATAATGTCCTTGCGGTCGCTCAGGTTGTTGCATGGCACCTTCTCGTCGAGCAACGAACTTACACGGTCACGCTCCTCAAGGATTCGGGGTACTACACCCACAATGCGGGCACCGGAAATTTTTGCAGCCTTTGCTGTAGCCTCCATAAGGCCGAAACGCGCACCACCATAGACAAGCGTTGCGCCAAGGCGGCCAAGCAGGTTCCCGACCTCGGCAGCTACCTCAAAGTAACCCGGAGCTATGTTCTCCGACGCTGCACAGAATATTGCAACACTCTTCATTAGTCAAAAACCATTAGAGTGACTGCATGTCGTTCAAACGCTTGTATACGCCATTGAGCTTGAGCAACTCCTCGTGCTTGCCACGCTCGACAATGACACCATCACGAAGAACGCATATCTCATCGGCATTCTTGATTGTAGAGAGACGGTGTGCAATGGCAATTGTTGTACGGGTCTTCATGAGACGCTCGAGTGCCTCCTGAACAAGACGCTCGCTCTCGGTATCGAGTGCTGATGTAGCCTCATCGAGAATAAGGATAGGCGGATTCTTGAGGATTGCACGGGCAATGCTTATGCGCTGACGCTGACCGCCAGAGAGAAGACAACCACGGTCACCTACATTGGTATTATAGCCATCCTCGGTCTCCATAATGAAATCGTGGGCATTGGCAATCTTGGCAGCCTCGATAACCTGCTCCATTGTGGCGTTCTCGACACCAAAGGTGATATTGTTGTAGAATGTATCGTTGAACAGAATTGCCTCCTGATTCACATTACCGATGAGTCCGCGCAGGGATTTCACCTTCATATCCTTGACATTTACGCCGTCAATGGTTATCTCGCCCTTGTCGACATCGTAGTAACGTGGAATGAGGTCGACCATGGTAGACTTTCCGCTACCCGACTGGCCAACAAGAGCTATAGTCTTGCCCTTGCCTATCTTGAGGTTGATGTTCTTGAGGACATCGCGCTCGCCATCGTATGAGAATGTAAGGTTCTTGAACTCTATACCATCCTTCATCTCGGGAATTTCAACACCCTTTTCACCGTCTACAATAGGATTTTCGGCATTCAGGATTGCGTCGATACGCTCCATTGAAGCCAGACCGCGAGGAATGTTATATGAAGCCTTTGAAAGTTCCTTCAACGGGTTTATAATGCTGTAGAGGATTGTAAGGTAGTAGATGAATGCCGCTGCTGTGATTGGGGAGTTATCGCCAAGGATAAGAGTTCCTCCAAACCATAGCACAATTACAATGACACAGGTTCCAAGGAACTCGCTCACAGGGTGTGCCATTGCCTGACGGGTGGTAACACGCATTACGGCAGAACGCAACTCGTTGCTGCACTTGAGGAAGCGGTTCGACATCTTTTTCTCGGCAAGGAATGCCTTTATAATGCGCAGACCACCTAGGGTCTCCTCCATCTGCGATGTTGTCTCGCCAAGTTTCTGCTGGGCATGCAGTGATTTGGCCTTGAGCTTGCGGCCGATAGAACCCATAACCCAACCTACTATAGGGAATACACAGATGGTGAACACTGTGAGCTCCCAGCTTACACAGATAAGCGTTGTGAAGTATATTACGATGAATATAGGGTTCTTGATGAGCATGTCGAGTGAAGTTACGATAGATGTCTCTACCTCGCCTACATCGCCTGTCATGCGGGCAATTATGTCGCCCTTGCGCTCTTTGGAGAAGAAGCCGATGGGCAGACTCACAACCTTATCGTAGAGTTTTGTACGCAAATCGCGCACGATACCTGTTCGCAAAGGTATTATCGCAGCCGACGAACCAAAATAGCTGGCTGTCTTGAGCAGAGTCATGAATATGAGGAAAAGACCAAGCAACAACAGCACTACTGAGGCACCATGCTCCTCGGTGAAAGAGTTCAGATAGTAGGCAGCATTGTCCATGAGGGCATCGCTGGCGTTTTCCGATGTTATTTCGCTCCATGGAGTGAAAACGACGTCGGATGTGTCGTTTATCTTGAACAGGATTTGCAGGATTGGTATTATTACCATGAACGAGAACACATTGAGTATTGCCGACAGCAGTGTGAAGAACAGTGACAATACCAGATACTTTTTGTAAGGTGGAACAAATCTCCTTAAAACCTTGAAAAACTCTTTCATATAAACAATATTTTATTTCCGGAATAATGGACCAAGGATATAATTATCCTTAATTTCGCAAAGTTAAGCCTTTTTGCGATTTAAAGGGCATATTTTTTTTAAAAATAAGAGCACGAGCGCCTAAAAAAGAGAACCTGATTGGAGTTTTTTAAGTACATTTGCAATGTTATAAAATAAACTACCGTGGGAAGAAAGAAATTTACACAAAAGGAGTTCAATGTGATACGTAAGCTGCTGGGCAGCAAAATGCGCGGAAACCGCGCACAGCAGAAGATGGTGAGACACACTCTGCGCACTGTTTTCGAGTTCAATATATCCGACTTCAATGTGCAGGGAAAGGCCTTTGGACCTGCCGACCTTGACGAGTGCCTGAAACGTGGACGTGTACAAGTGCTTGACGACGCAACCATTGAGGCCATGAAGTTACGCCATGCCGAAAAGAAACAGCATGATGAGGCTCTGCGCCAGGCCGAGGCTATTGCAGACGGCGAAATTGTAGACTGGGAGGCTGTATTGAAGGAGTGGAACGAATATTATGCACAGAACCCCGAATGACGGTAAGCATATATACAAAAAAAGTGAGTGTCGAAACACTCACTTTTTTTGAGGTACCTGGCGGATTCGAACCGCCGTACATGGTTTTGCAGACCACTGACTAAGCCACTCATCCAAGGTACCGGCTGAATTAGCGATGACAAAGGTAAGACTTTTTTTGTGAAGAACAAACAAAGAGGGCGATTTTTTGCGCCATTATATCAAATTTAGGTATTTATTGGACAAATTAACCATAAATTCGGCTTTAATATTCTATCTTAGCACGGTAAAAAGCAATGATATACAAAGTTGAGAAATACATAAGTAAGCACAATCTGCTGGAAAAGGACGGAAAAGTGCTGGTTGCACTGAGTGGCGGAGCCGACTCGGTGGCTCTGCTTGTGGTGCTGTTGAAGCTTGGCTATAAATGTGAAGCAATACACTGCAATTTTCACCTGCGCGGCGAGGAGAGTAACCGTGACGAGCATTTCGTAACCGGACTATGCAGACGCTTGGGGGTAGAGCTGAATATTGTACATTTCGACACCACAGAACATGCCAAAGAAAACGGTATTTCAATAGAGATGGCTGCTCGCGAACTGCGATATGCCGCTTTTGAGAAGCAGCGCAAGAGTATTGGAGCATGCGCCATTGCTGTTGCTCACCACCGCGACGATTCGGCCGAGACACTGTTGCTGAACCTTGTACGCGGAACTGGCATAAGGGGTTTGTGCGGTATTCATCCAAAGAACGGATACATAGTAAGACCGCTGTTGTGCGTTGACCGCGGGGAGATTACCGATTATCTCAAATGGAGAAACGAGGATTATGTAACCGACAGCACCAACCTGACAAATGACTACACACGCAACAAGATAAGATTGGAGGTCATTCCCGGACTTGCCGAGATAAACCCGTCGGTTAAAGAGAGCATAGCAGCAACTGCCGACAGAATAAGGGAAGCCGAACTCATTTACCGTCAGGCTATTGAAGAGGCTGTAAAGAGAGTCAAAAAGGGTGACGTTATAGATATCGGCGCACTTGTTAAGGAGATTGCCCCCCAAACCGTACTGCATGAGATTCTGGCTCCACTCGGGTTCAACAGCTCGCAAACCGGAGATATAATGGAGGTTATAGGGAACGGTAACAGCGGGAAGCAGTTCTATGCTGCTGACTGGTGCGTAACAAAGGACCGCAACAGACTTATAATAACTGCACTAGGCCTTGAGCGAAATGTAGAAACCATACTGCCACAAGAGGGAGTTGTAAACACTGCCGAAGGCTATATATCGGTGTGCCACAGAAGTTTTGATGGAGTTATCCCTAAGGAGAAGAACTGTGCAATACTCGACTGTGCCAAACTTGAGTTGCCACTGAAACTGCGTCGTGTTGAACCGGGTGACCGTTTTGCACCATTCGGCATGCGCGGAACAAAACTTGTAAGCGATTACCTCACCGACCGCAAGAAAAGCATTATTGAAAAACATGCACAACTTGTTGTGACCGACGCTACCGGCAGAATAGCATGGCTCGTTAACGAACGTCCTGCTGCAACATTCTGTGTAGACAAGAATACCGAAGAGGTAATTGTACTGCGCCTGATTAAGGATTAATTCATCTCCTTGAGCGCTTTTATTGCGTCCTCACACCCTTGTTCGGCTGCAAGTTTCCACCATTTTACCGCCTCTTTTTTATCGACATCCACCCCCATGCCGTAATAATAGCACACACCAAGATCGTATTGTGCCAGGGCGTAATCGGCATTGGCAGCCTTTGTATACCATTTCACCGACTCCTCGTAGTTGCGGTCAACGCCCTGCCCCTTATAATACATTACACCAAGATTGTGCTGGGCTGTAACATTACCCTGTTCACCGGCACGAATGAACCAACGCGCTGCAGTGAGATAATCCTGCTCTACGCATACTCCGGAATAATAACAGCTACCAAGATTGAACTGTGCCTCGTCATGCCCCATATCGGCAGCAGCAGTAAAGAGGTTCACAGCTGTGCAGCTATCCTGCTCAACCTCAAGACCATGGAGTGTGTACCACCCCACTGCATTAAGAGCTGCCGGATATTCCTGCTCGGCAGCCAGAGTATAATATGCCAACGCAATGGAATATGACTGATCTACACCATAGCCATTGTAATAACATTCGGCAAGATAGTATTGGGATTCGGCATGCCCTTGCTCGGCAGCCATGTCATACAGTTCAACAGACTTGTCGATATCGGGATATACTCCATCGCCAAAATAGTAGCAGCCTGCAAGCTGACATATGGCATCGAGATTACCAAGTTTTGCTGCCTTGCCATAATAGAGCGCAGCTGCCTTATAGTTCTGTTTGGTACCGGTACCGGCATAATAGCAGCCGGCCAACATGTAAAGCGCGTCGGAGTGCTCTTGCTTTGCAGCCTTGGTGTACCATTGGAAAGCCATTCTGTAATCCTGTTCAACGCCGCTACCTGTATAGTAACAATCGGCAAGATAATACTGCGACTCGACATCGCCGGCCCCGGCAGCCTTGATATAAAACTCTACAGCTTTGCTTTTGTCCTGCACAGTACCTTCGCCATTCTCGTAGCAGATGGCAATACTGCGCATGGAGGGTACATATCCCTGAGCTGCAGCCTGCCCGTACCAATAGAAGGCCTCGGTTAGGTTCTGCTCTACCCCTATTCCGCTATAAAAACAGTCGGCAAGTTCATTCTGTGCCACAGCATATCCGCCACATGCAGCGTCGGCATAACAGTTTACAGCCTCACGGTAATCAGTCTCTATTCCATCGCCCTCTTTGTAGCAATCGCCAAGCTTTGTAAGAGCGATAAGATTCCCTTGGTTGGCCGACTGGATGAACCACTCTACAGCAGTAAAGAGATTCTGCTTGACACCATTACCGTTCATGTAACAGAGGCCGACATTGCACTGTGCAACATCATTGCCCTGCAAAGCAGATTCCTTGAACCACTTGAACGCTTTCTTATCACTTTTGGAGACTCCAAGTCCCTTTGAATAGCATGCACCCAAATTACATTGGGCATTTGGGTTTCCCTTGTCCGCTGCCTTTTTCCACAATTTCACAGCCTTTTTATAATCTTCGCTCTTGAAGGCTGCGTAACCCGCATTATACTCTTCCTCGGCTACAACAACCGACAGACTGTCTGTTGCACAGAAAGCCTGCAAGAAGAACATGGAAAACAGAAAGAAAATGGACAGACGCTGCATAAATTTTCTATTTCAGGGATTCAAGTTGTTTACCGGCGTCGGGATGTCCCAGCGACAGAGCCTTTTCAAAGCACTCTTTCGCACTTGAGAAGTTCTCTTTCTGAACATTCAGACGGCCAAGAAGATAGTAGACATCGGACGAACCGGGAGCCAGTTCCTTGGCTTTTTCAAGGGTTCTTATACCCTCATCACTCATCTTTACACGGTAGCACAGCATGGCCTTCTCGATATAATAGACAGGATTCTCGGGTGAAAGATAGATTGCTGTTTCGATATCGTTGAGTGCCTGCTGATACATTTTTCCATTGACCTCGGCCTGCTCGCGCAGATAATAGAATTCGGCTTTGAGCCCGGAACCAACAAAGCTTTCATAGGCATTGAAATCCTTGACCGACTCTCTGTACATTCCTGCCTTACTCTTGACAAGTGCACGTGTCAGGACATAGGGCATTGCCTGCTGGGGGAACTTCCCAAGCATGGAAACAACGCTGTCGAGCATGGCTACAGAGTTGTTGTAATCGGCCAGCTGCTCATAACATTGGGATGCCTTTGAAAACATGAGTGCTGAACGCATGTTTGTCTGGGTAAGTGCCTCGTAGCATGTTGCCGCTGCAGCATAATCACCGTGAGCATACAACATGTCGGCCTTATAGCTCAAATAGAGAGGCTGATTATCGAGCGAGATTGCCTTGTCTAACGCGGCAATTGCATTTTCAAATGAGAGCATGCTGTGCGATATAGTGTCTCCACTCAATACTATAGAGTTGAGAACCTTAGCCTTGGCAAAGTAAACCTCAGCGCCTTTATCTGTCTTGGCAAGAGCTTTTCTCCACTCCTTTTCGGCGGTCTCCATATCCCTGTAATAGACAGCAATGTACTCGGCACGTGCAACATAACCTTCGTAGCTGTCGGGGAATTTGCCTACAAACTCGTCAATGGCATTCTTGTAGGAAACGCTGTCACCCACAATCGCCTGCATGTAGAGGCAAGAAAGTGCATCGGCTTCCACATCGGGCAAAGCTGCACGTATTGAAGTTCCCTGTATATATCCCTTGCCGTAATTGGCAGAACTTACCTTGAGCTTGTCAAAGACAGCTGCACCAATGGCATAGCTATGCAGGGTATCACCAAGAGGTGCCGACTGCATGATAGCAACAAGCTCACCGGCACTGTTCACAAGCGGAAGGGTGTTGTAGCGTTCCTGCATGGAAAGTTCCAACGTATAGTAGGCACACGAATAAAGCGAGTCAACCTTCGCGACTTTGACAGGCTCTACAAAGCCGTTTTTCTTGACTCCATAGGATACAAGATAAAGTTCGTCGCCAGGAGCAACCTTGGCTGTTGACAGCGCCATCGGTTTTAGTTTCTTGCTGTTAGCAATGCGCAGTCTTATGCAACCATATATGCCGTCGGCTCCTGCAATGCGCTCAACAGCATGAACCTTGCCCGCATTGTCAATAACGACAGCACTGTCGGCGTTTGCAAACAGCCTGTTCGATGTGAGTACGTCACATTTATCGCCAACAAACACGGCAGTACAACTGCCAAGCAGTTCACCACCCTTGTAGGCAAGCACAGTAGCCACAGATGCGCGTGACTTGGTGACCTCCTTTGAAATCTTTGCGGCATGCACACTGCAAAAGAACAGTGACAGCAATAATATGAACAGAGTCTTTCTCATTATCTTATTCCTGTAGATGACGCTGGCGTACAGCCTCGTACAAAATTACACCGGTTGCAACAGACACATTCAGTGACTCAATATTTCCGAACTGTGGAATAGATACCCAATCATCGCACAGAGTAAGGTGCTCATGGGGTATACCGGTATCCTCGGCACCCATTACCACACACACAGGCTCGGTATAATTGGACTGAGTGTAATTTATCTTGCCCTTTTCGGTTGCACACACAATACGTACACCCGACGCCTTAAGATACTTCAGAGTCTCGGTAATGTTCTTTTCCCTACACACTGGCAATGTATGCAGAGCGCCAGCCGATGTCTTTACAGCGTCGGCATTTACAGTCACGCTGTTGTGCGAAGGGATGATAATGGCGTCGACACCGGCACAATCACATGTGCGGGCAATTGATCCGAAGTTACGTACATCGGTAATACCATCAAGAAGCACCAGGAAAGGTGACTTGCCCTCTTCGTATAGTGTTGGAACAAGTGTATCGACATGTGCATATTCCACTGCCGACATATATGCAATTACACCCTGGTGATTCTTGCGTGTTATGCGGTTCAATTTTTCAACCGGTACACGAAGTACAGGTATTGTCCTGCCTTTGAGCGCCGCAAAGAGTTCGCGTGACAATTCACTCTGAATGTCGCGCTTTACAAGAATCTTATCAACTTCCTTACCTGCTTCAAGAGCCTCAAGAACGGCGCGTACGCCGAATATCATTTCAGTTGTTGCTGCCATAGTTTTTTGATTTTGATAGCAATAGAGCCGCATTGTCGACTGCAGCGTCGGTGAGGACCTCACCGCTCATCATCTGCGCAATCTCGTGTACCCTCTTTTGCTCTTCCAATTTTATCATGTTCGTTATTGTACCTTTTTCAGTCTCTTCTTTGTATACTTTATAGTGATGCGCACCAAGAGCTGCCACCTGTGGCAGATGGGTTATGCTTATCACCTGACGGTTCTCACCTGCCATCTGCTGCATGAGACGCCCCATACGCTCGGCAAGCACGCCCGATACTCCGGTGTCAACCTCATCGAAAATCACAGTAGGTTGCCTTGTTTCAGAGGCTACTATGGATTTAAGGGCAAGCATTACACGTGCCATCTCACCACCCGACGCTACATCGCATAGCGGCTGTGGACGACTGCTGCTATTGGCCGAGAACAGGAATGTTACATTGTCGCAACCATGAGAGGTAAAATCATCCGTTGCTGTAAATTCCACCTCAAAACGTATCATAGGCATTCCAAGATTCACAAGAATATCCTTCATTCCTTGCTGCAATGAGTTAGCCGCACTTTCACGTACTTCTGTTATGCCTCCTGCCAAACCTGCAAGTTCACTCTTCAATTCCGAAAAACGTTTCTCGGCCTCCCTTATTTCGTCATCGCCTCCGGTTATGGTCTCCAGACGCTCGGTAAAACTCTTATAAAGAGCTATGAGTTCCTCTATAGAAGATACACGGTGCTTCTTTTGGAGTCCAAGGAGCTGTGCAATACGCTGCTCTACAAAATCCAGCCTTTCTGGTGCAAACTGCACACTTCCGGCCCGCTGTTCAAGCTCGCTGCAACAATCCTTGAGTTCAATATAACAGCTCTCCAACCTCTCCGACAGTTCCCCGGCTGCCGGGTAGTGGGATGAGGTACGCATAAGCGATGTTGCCGCGTCGCGCAAGGCCTGCAACATAGTATGCCCATCACTGCCATCTATTGACGAATATGCACCATACAATGCAGCCTGTATTTCCTCGGCATGCGACAACTCCTGCGCCTCTTGCTCAAGTTCCTCCAGTTCGCCGGGCTTTAAAGCCGCAGCACCTAACTCCTCGCACTGGAAGCTCAACCACTCCTCATCGTTGCGGTTCTTTTCAAGTTCGGCCTTCATGCGTCCTATTTCCTTGCGCAGTTCAACATAAGCCGCATACTTTTCGCCATAAACAGCAAACTGTTCCTTGTTGCATGCAAGCGTATCGAGAACCGACAATTGGTAATTTCCATCACCCAACAACAGGTTCTGGTGCTGGGAGTGGATATCAATTAGTCTTGAGCCCAGCTCCTTAAGCAAAGCCACACTTACCGGTGAATCGTTGACAAAGGCCCTGCTACGGCCGCTTGCAGCAACCTCGCGCCTAACGATACACTCGTTATCATAATCCAGTTCATTCTCCTCGAAGAATCCATGCAAGCCGAAACCCGAAATATCGAAATAGCTCTCAACTACACAGCGGTCAGCACCTTCGCGCACAACCTTTGCGTCGGAACGCTGTCCCAAAAGCATGGATATGGCACCAAGGAATACCGACTTACCGTGACCGGTTTCACCGGTAATCACAGAAAAGCCGGACGAAAAGTCCACCTCGGCGTGCTCTATGAGTGCAAAATTGCGTATTATTATCTTTTTCAGCATTGTAGCTTAATTGTTGTTCTTTGTAATCTTTTCCCACTCCGATGACAAAGAGGGATTTATGCTTGTAAGTATTTCGGCAACCTCCTTGCCCTCACCCGGAGTTGATTTGGAGTAGACGTTGACAATCTCATCAACCTTATACTCGGTAAACAGTTTTGTAAAATAGGCCATAGAACGATCCTCATAAGCCTTTTTCAACAACGCAAGACTTTCTGTAATAGCCTTGCGGCCCTCGGTTGCATTCTTAAACATCGTATCGAGCCCCAAACGGTGATATCTGTACATCAACTTACGCACAGGCTCCATGGCACCGTTCATATAGTCATCAATTACCGAATAGCGATTATTACTGCTACTGCCGGCACGCCAACCTGCATCTCCCAGATTCTGCGCATTGTTGGCAATATTCAAAGCTTTGTTGAGGAATTCCGTACCGCCAAGCTCACCCATCGTGTCCATATCCATACCAATGATAAGATAGACATAAAAAGCAATTGTCGCTGTGAGATTATTGTCAAGATTATCCTCGACAAACTCAAGACGGTCGTATGCCTGATATGTAAATTTTATGCTTTTGTCCTCGTACTTGAACAGTGGCGATGTATACGAACTGCCGAACACCGGACGTACGGCCTGAACCATGAGTGAGCAATCGAATGTACCGTCATTGGAATACGAATTCACCACGAAAGTAAAGTTGCAGGATATACGTTCAACCTCCTCATACATATTCGGTGTCCATTTGCGGCCGTTGATAAACTCATTGATTGATGTTTCCAGCTGCTTGAATACCTCATCATTGGTTCCTTGTACCTTACCGGCATTCAGGACAACTTTGGCCTCAAGTTCCTCACCCTCGGCGTTTGCTGTTACAGGCAAAAACATTATCAACAGCAGCAGAAACAGCTTTGTCATATGCGAAACAATATCCTTTGCAACCTCTTTTTTGCTCTTCAATGGGTATACACTCTTGCCATCCTTGCCTATTATGGTAATTTTGTTTGTATCACAAGCAAAACCGGCACCCTTGTCCTCAAGTGAATTCAGGACAATGAAATCAAGGTTCTTCTTATGCAGTTTTTCACAGGCATTGGCTTCGGCATTATTTGTTTCAAGAGCAAAACCGACAAGACGCTGCCCATCGGTTTTCATAGAACCCAACGTTGCTGCAATATCCCTGTTTGCCTCAAGTTCAATGGTCATATCGGCAGCAGTACGCTTTATCTTCTGATTTGCCTGTACTGCCGGACGATAATCGGCCACAGCAGCCGACAGGACAGCAACATCACAAGTTGGGAAAACACCCACTGCTGCGTCATACATTTCATTTGCCGACTCTACATCTATGCGGTTGATTGACGGGTGAGGCGTAGGCAATGAAACCGGACCTGCCACAAGAGTGACATCGGCACCACGGCTTGCACACTCGCAGGCAATAGCAAACCCCATCTTGCCCGATGAGTAGTTGCCAATGAAGCGTACAGGATCAATCTTCTCATATGTCGGACCCGCTGTGACAAGAACTCTCCTGCCTTTCAAGTCACAGCTGCTGCAAAAAAAATCCTTTACAACCTGGACTATCTTTTCAGGTTCTTCAAGACGTCCCTTGCCGTTGAGATGACTGGCAAGTTCACCCGATGCAGCCTCAATGATTGCATTGCCATATCCCTTGAGGATTTCGACGTTGCGCTGAGTGGATGGGTGGGCATACATGTCAAGATCCATTGCCGGGGCAATGAACACAGGAGCCTTCATCGACAGATATGTTGTCACAAGCAGATTGTCGGCAATTCCATTGGCCATTTTACCCAATGTCGATGCCGTTGCAGGAGCAACAATCATTGCGTCGGCCCACAGTCCAAGTTCCACATGACTGTTCCATGCGCCATCGGATGCATTGAAGAAGTCACAGTAGACAGGACGACCCGAGAGGGTTGAAAGGGTTAGCGGAGTTATGAACTCCTTGGCAAAAGGAGTCATTACAACCTGCACTTCGGCACCCTCCTTTACCAATAGGCGGAGAAGTATTGCCGCCTTGTATGCAGCAATACTTCCTGTTACTCCTAATACTATTTTTTTTCCTTTAAGCATTTGGATTGAATTATGCTTGCCAGGCAAGCAACTCTATTTGTTTATAGATTATCTCTTGATTCCACGCAGTTTTATTCGTGTAAGTACCTGCTTGGTGTTCAGTGAAAAATCGCCGTTCATCATCCAGCCATAATAACCCGGATCACGGTCAAGAACAGCATCTACCGGCATGCCTTTATATTTTCCGAAATTAAAGACCTCCCTACCGTTCTCGTCATACACAATACGACCTGCAAAATCGACATTGTTTGTAAAACAGGACTCCTTTGAGAGAGCCTCCATATCGTTCTCCATGTCGCTATAGTGGTCAAGCTGCGCCTTCAACACCTCGTATGTGGCACGTGTATCGGCAAGTGCACTGTGTGCATTCTCAAGATCGCTTCCACAATAGAACTTATATGCAGCCGACAAGGTACGTGGTTCACGTTTGTGATAAAGGACCTGCACATCAATTGCTCTCAGACGAGACAGATCGATATCGACCTGGGCACGCAGGAACTCCTCGGCAAGCAGTGGCAAATCGAAACGGTTGCTATTGAAACCTGCCACATCGCAACCTTCAAAATCATTGGCTATCTCACGGGCAATTTCCTTGAATGTCGGGCAATCCTTAACGTCCTCGTCGTATATACCATGGACAGCTGAAGCAACCTCGGGAATATGCATTCCGGGATTCACACGCTTCGAGTATTCGATTTCACTACCATCGGGCAAAACCTTAATGTAGCATATTTCCACTATACGGTCCTTTGAGATATCTGTACCGGTAGTCTCAAGATCAAAGAATACTATAGGTTTCTTAAGATTCAGTTTCATGATTATTCGGTAAGCATCATTGGCATCAACAACATAAGCAACTCCTGTTTACCAACCTGCTCGGCAGGTACAATGACACCGGCACGTGATGGATCGGCAAGTTCAATTACCACATCCTGACCGGGAGTATTGTTGAGGATATCAATGAGGAACGACGCACGGAAACCGATGTTCATAGAAGCGCCCTCATAGCTGCATGCAATACTCTCCTCGGCCGATGTAGAGAAATCGGTATCCTGAGCCGAGATGACAACCTTGTTGTCCTCGATATGAAGCTTGATAAGACTCACCTGTGATGAGAATATGGCAACACGGCGCAAAGTGCTTATAAGCGCAACGCGGTCAACGGTAAGCTTATGTGGATTGTTCTGCGGAATTACAGAGTTATAGTTTGGATAACGTCCATCAAAGAGACGGCACACAAGACGATAGTCGCCCATATCAAATATTGCAAAACGTCCGTCAAATTCAACAGACACCTCATCCTGTTCATCCTTACCAAGCAAGTTCTTCAACAGAGTTGCAGGCTTTTTAGGAAGAATGAATGCCGACTTCTCGGCACCTGTAACAGAATAGTCACGGCAACGTACAAGTTTATGGCCGTCTGAAGCTACAAGTGTAATGCTCTCGGGTGTGAAATCAAAATACACACCGCACATTACAGGACGCACCTCATCGTCGGCTGTCGCGAACAAAGAGCATGAAATACCGCTTGAAAGCACCTTGGTTGGAACCGAAATAGCAACAGCACCCTCACCAAGTACAGCAGCACCGGGATACTCATCGGCATTCTGACCAACTAGGCTATACTTACCGTTCTGGTAGTAGATTGTTGTCTCAAGAGTATCTTTCTTTACCTCAAAACGAAGAGGCTGCTCCGAAATTTCCTTCAACGAATCGATAAGGATCTTTGCAGAAATTGCAAAGCTGAAATCCTCGGAACAGTCAACTACCTCAATTGAGGTGTTCAAGGTATTCTCAGGGTCAGAAGCTGTAAGAGTAAGTTTGTTTCCCTCAAGTTCAAAAAGGATACAATCCAATACAGGTATTGTGTTCTTTGAATTTATAACACGGCTGATTGTCTGCAGACGAGAAGACAAAATGGAACTTGAAACTGTAAAGTTCATAATATTCTGGTTTTAATTGATTAATCTTGTATCTAACCCGCGTGCATACGCGCGAGGTTCCTACAAAGATAACATGAAATAAACAAAAGCATACAAAAAAGATAGAAAAAAATTGCTTTTCGGCGATAAAAGAACTATTTTCGCCTTGAATTTAGAATTTATTATGGAAATTACAGGAAAAATCATCGCAGTGCTTCCCGAGAGAGGAGGCGTATCAAAAACCGGCAACGAGTGGAAAATGCAGGAATACGTTATTGAGACCCACGAACAGTACCCAAAGAAAATCTGTTTCAACGTATTTGGAGCCGACAAGATAGCACAGTTCAATATACAGGCAGGCGACGAAATGACAGTATCATTCGACATCAATGCTCGTGAATATAATGGGCGTTGGTACAACGATATACGTGCATGGCGCGTTGAGAGAGGCGTAGCTCCTGCTGCTCCTGCAAACATACCCGTTGTTGACGCACCAAAGGTTGAGGTTCCCGATTTCAGCAAAGCTGCAAACGACCCGGACGACCTTCCATTCTAAAGAATATCAAAAGTCAATACACAAATAGGGCTGCACTTGCAAGTGCAGCCCTATTTGTGTATCAAGAACGGTTATTTGCATTTATTATCACGTTCATTAATCCAACAATCTCATTAACTTTAGCGCCATCTTTGCCAAGCGGAATCCTCACTACTGGATTTGAGAAGCTATTAACGTTAATAACAACCGTATAATCATGTATAACTGTATCGTTTGCATGTGTTGCAACAGTTACCGTATCCTTTGCAGCCGTAGTACCACCAATGACAGCACCTGCACCACCTGCCAAAACACCACCGACAACAGCACGACCAATCATATTTGCATTATTCGTCTTTGTAGTTGAACTATATTTGACCTCCCCTTTTTTGACCTGAGGATTATCACTAAAGGTACAACCCAATATACTACAAAAAGACAAATCTTCTCCCAGCAAAAACACTCTTTTGATTTTACCAAAAACAACTATTTCTTTATTAAGATCATATTCCTCTATACTGATACATTTATCAGGATTACCATATTTTGCGACAAGAGCCTCTTTTTCCTGATTATATTTATCGATTTTGTCCCGCTTCTGTTTCTCCAGAAGTTCTTTTTGCTCTTCTAATTTTCGTTTTTTCTCTTCAATCTCTTTTCTACGCTTATCATCTGTCGATATAAAATAGATTCCTATTACAACGACAAATCCCAATATCACCCACAGCAGCACATCGAATCCCAAAACGCAACCAACAATCAATAACAGAACAATCAGCCAAATCATTTTTCATTTACTTTTATGCACAGGCCCCAATGCTGTTAAAAAAAGAAAATCGTGAGCCTAGACTTTATTCCGATTGAAGGCCTGGACTGCCATAGTACGAATAAAGAAAAACAGCTCACGACTTTGACGCTATAGAACACCACTATATACGTGGTATAGATATAACACGCCAAAGGCTGATTGTCTACTTATCCTGTACTAAAAGAATTGTCCAGATTCTCAATCGCGGATAAAGAAACGATCCCCTATATTAAATGCAATAAATATCACAATACAGCACAAAGATATGGGATAATTTACAAATAGACAAAACTGCAAGCCGTTTTTCTTAAACTTCAATAGAGTGGACCAAAAATTGGCCCACTCTATTTGATTCTATACAATAGTATTTAAATATCAAGAGTTCATACTCATAAGAAACTCTTCGTTGTCTTTTGTTCTTTCGAGCCTCTCCTTCACAAACTCCATAGCCTCCATAGAGGTCATATCGGACAGATACTTGCGCAGAATCCACATGCGATCGAGAGTCTGACGGTCAAGAAGCAGGTCATCGCGACGTGTGGATGAAGCAATGATGTTCACAGCCGGGAATATACGCTTGTTGGCCAACGAACGGTCAAGCTGAAGTTCCATATTACCTGTTCCCTTGAACTCCTCGAAAATAACCTCATCCATCTTAGAACCGGTATCAATAAGAGCTGTCGCTATAATTGTCAGTGAACCGCCGTTCTCGATGTTACGTGCGGCACCGAAGAATCTCTTGGGCTTATGCAGTGCGTTGGCATCGACACCACCTGAAAGAACCTTGCCTGATGCTGGTGCAACGGTGTTGTAAGCACGTGCCAGACGTGTAATAGAATCAAGGAAGATAACT
>JAFZFM010000047.1 GCA_017555865.1 Bacteroidaceae bacterium | reverse complement strand
TGTGAGAATATGCCCGAGAAGCAGAATCCCGAAATTGCATACATACACCTACCCAACGCACAGAATGTCGTGGGCAAACTCGCTACAACATTTTACGGTAATCCCACACAAAAACTTAAACTTGTAGGTGTTACCGGCACAAATGGCAAGACCACTATTGCAACACTGCTTTACCAGATGTTCAGCAAGATGGGACACCGTTGCGGACTGTTGTCAACCGTATGCAACTACATAAACGGCACCGCATACCCATCGACACACACAACCCCCGACGCAATATCACTGAACAAGTTGCTTGCGCAGATGGTAGAGGAGGGTTGCGAATATGCATTCATGGAGGTAAGTTCACACTCACTTGCACAAGAGCGTGTGGGAGGTCTTGAATTCACCGGTGCCATATTCACAAACCTAACACGCGACCACATGGATTTCCATGGCACCATGGAGAACTATCTTAAGGCCAAGAAGAGTTTCTTCGACAACCTGCCACGCAATGCCTTTGCCATAACAAACCTCGATGACAAGAACGGTCCCGTAATGGTACAGAATTGCCGTGGAGACGTCAAGAACTACTCGGTACGCACAGTGTGCGACTATAAGGCAAGAATTGTAGAAACACATCTCGACAGCATGATTCTTGAATTCAATAACCGCGAGTTCAGCACACTGCTCACCGGCCGTTTCAATGTAAGCAACCTGCTTGCTATATACGGTACAGCTGTTGAACTTGGCAAAGAGCCCGAAGAGGTACTGCGCGTACTCAGCACTCTTAAACCGGTTTCGGGACGTTTCGAGACACTGCACTCACATAATGGAGTTTCGGCAATTGTGGATTATGCACACACACCCGATGCCATAAAGAATGTGCTCGCTACCGTAAGGGAGGTGCTGCACGGACGCGGCAACATAATCACTGTTGTTGGAGCCGGTGGTAACCGCGATAAAGGCAAGCGCCCCATAATGGCTGTTGAAGCTGTAAAGAACAGCAACAGGGTAATATTCACTTCGGACAACCCACGTAACGAAGAGCCACAGGACATTATCAACGACATGCTGGCCGGACTTGACGAGTCACAGAAGAAGAACACCCTGTCAATTGTTGACCGCAAGGAGGCTATAAAGACAGCCTGCGCACTTGCACAGAGTGGCGACGTTGTGGTTGTTGCAGGAAAAGGTCACGAGGACTACCAGGAGATCAAAGGTGTAAAGCACCACTTCGACGACAAGGAGATTATTAGAGAGATTTTTAACGCATAAAGGAAAAGAGTATGTTGTATCACCTTTTTGAACTGATAAAGGATTCAGACTTTCCTGGAGCAAGACTCATGAGCTACGTCTCGTTCAGGTCGTTGCTTGCAATTGTCATAGCACTAATTGTATCGACATGGTTCGGCAGCAGCCTTATCAAATATTTCAAGCGCAAGCAGATTACAGAGACACTTCGCGACTTCGACAAGAACAACTTGAAGGCAGGCGTTCCCACTATGGGTGGAATAATCATTATCATTGCGATACTGGTACCATGTCTACTTGTAGGCCGCCTGAACAATATCTATATGATACTGCTCATTATCACGACTGTATGGCTGGGACTTCTGGGTTTTGCCGATGATTATATAAAGACTTTCAAGAAGAACAAGGATGGAATCTCGGGTAAGGTGAAGGTTGTGGCACAAGTTGGACTTGGACTTGTGATAGGCCTCACACTGTATCTTAGCCCACAAGCTGTAATGCGCGAGAACATCACCATTGACAAGGGCAACAATACCGAAGAGGTATACCACCACCCCAATGCAAAGAAGCTTAACAAGACCACTATCCCATTCATAAAAAGCCACAACCTTGACTATAGCGAAATAATGTCATTCTGTGGCGAGTATAAGGAGGCTGCCGGATGGATACTCTTTGTCATTGTGACCATTTTTGTTGTCACAGCAGTTTCCAACGGTGCGAACCTTAACGATGGCATGGATGGAATGCTGGCCGGAAATGCAGCCATAATAGGAGTCGCACTTGCCCTGCTTGCCTATGTGTCGAGCCACGTCAACTGGGCCGAATACCTTAATATAATGTTCCTTCCCGGAGGCGAAGAGGTTGTTATATTCAGTTTTGCATTCATTGGCGCACTCATAGGATTCCTGTGGTACAACTCATTCCCCGCACAAGTGTTCATGGGCGATACGGGAAGCCTTACCATAGGTGGTATAATAGGTGTCATAGCCATACTTATACACAAAGAAATTCTGCTTGTATTGCTGTGTGGAATATTCGTTGCCGAGAATCTGTCGGTAATTATGCAGGTCGCATACTTCAAGAGAGGAAAGAAAAAAGGTATAAAACAGAGAATATTCCGCCGCACACCATTGCACCACCACTACAATGTAGAGGATGAAAAACTCGACAAAGAGTGTAAATATATATTCAAGGGCCCCGAAAGACCCATGCACGAAGCAAAAGTTACAATACGCTTCTGGATTGTTACCGTGATAATGGCAGCAATCACACTAATGACACTAAAGATAAGATAAATGGAAAAGAGAATTGTCGTATTAGGAGCCGGCGAGAGTGGCTGCGGAGCAGCTGTTCTTGCAAACAAGTTGGGGTTCGAAGTCTTTGTATCGGACTTTGGAGGCATTGCCGACAAATACAGGCAAATGCTCGACGAGCACAATATTCCATGGGAAGAGAAGAAGCATACCGAGGAACTTATATTGAGTGCAGGCGAAATAATAAAGAGTCCGGGAATACCCAATGAAGCACCTATTGTTGTCAAGGCAAAGGAAGCCGGTATTCCAATAATATCGGAAATTGAATTTGCCGGACGCTATACAAAAGCTAAAATGGTATGTATTACCGGAAGCAACGGAAAGACAACTACCACATCACTCATATATCACATTTTCCGCCAGGCAGGACTCAATGTAGGGCTGGCCGGAAACATCGGCCGTAGCCTGGCACTGCAGGTTGCTGAGGGTGATAAGGATTACTACATTGTAGAGTTGAGCAGTTTCCAGCTTGACAACATGTATGAGTTCCGTGCCAATGTTGCGGTGCTTTTGAACATAACCCCCGACCATCTCGACCGCTACGGATACAAAATGCAGAACTATGTAGACGCAAAACTGCGTATTCTGCAGAACCAGCAGCCCGAAGACGCATTTGTATTCTGGAACGACGACCCTGTGATAAAGACTGAGCTTACAAAGTACAAGCACGGAAAACTGTATCCGTTTGCCGAGGATAGAAAGAACGACTGTGCGGCTTATACCGAGGAGGAGAAGATTGTATTTACCGAGCCTGTCCCATTCAATATGGAACTTGAGGAGTTGTCGCTCACAGGCAAACACAACCTATACAATTCAATGGCAGCGGGTATATCGGCAAACGTAGCCGGTATACGCAAGGAGACAATACGCGAAGCATTGAGTTCATTCACTGGCGTAGAGCACCGTCTTGAAAAGGTTGCAAAGGTTGGTGGAGTGGAATACATAAATGACTCCAAGGCTACCAATGTCAACAGTTGCTGGTATGCCTTGCAGAGCATGAAGACAAAGACAGTGCTGATACTTGGCGGCAAGGACAAAGGAAACGACTACAGCGAAATTGCCGAACTTGTAAAGGAGAAGTGTAGCGCACTCATTTTCCTTGGAGCCGACAACAGCAAACTCCATGATTTTTTTGGCGGATATGGCATTCCAACCTTCGACACCCACTCAATGGAAGAGTGCGTGAACGAGGCATACAGAATAGCAAAGAAGGGAGAGACTGTATTGCTGAGTCCATGTTGCGCAAGTTTTGACCTTTTCCGCAGTTACGAGGAGAGAGGAAAACTATTCAAGGAGTATGTCTGCAAATTATAAGAACCTGCCATGGGAAGTGACAAGATAAAGAAAATACTATTCAAAGGTGATAAGATCATTTGGGCGGTCTTCTTCATCATCTGTGCCATATCCTGGATTGAGGGTTTCAGCGCCATAAGCCGTCAGGTCTACAAGAGCGGCAACTATTGGGGACCAATCCTCAAACACTCGGGATTCCTTCTGTCGGGTGTTTTCGTGGTGTGGTTCATGCACAACATGAGAGTCGCATGGATCAAGAAGCTGACATTTGTGATCTACTGGCTGGGATTGGCCGGACTTGTATGGGCACAGTTCAGCTCTAAAATCAACGACAGCGCACGATGGATTTCGGTGTTCGGCATGACATTCCAGCCTATGGAACTTGCCAAGATGGGATTGATTATGGTCACAGCGCTGATAATAACAGAGCACCAGGACGAGAATGGAACCGACCGTTTTGCACTAAAGAAAATATTGCTCTACAGTTCTGTTCCTGTATTGCTCATACTAAAGGAGAACCTCTCTACTGCAATGATAATATTGCTCAGCCTGTATATGATGATGTTCATTGCACGTTTCCCGGGCAAGCAGTTGCTTGTAATAATGGCTTCGGCAATAGTCACAGTAGTGATTGGTCTGACGGCAATCATGCTCACACCCGAAAGTGCAGCCAACGACAAGGGAATTGGACAAAAAGTCGTTACATGGAAACACCGCATTTTGGACGCACTCAGCAGCGAGCCTGTATCGCCCGAAGAGTATGTCGTAGAGGGTAATGAACAGAGAACGTATGCAAACATAGCCATTGCATCAAGCCATATAATAGGCGTAGGCCCCGGAAATTCAGTTCAGCGCGATTTCATTCCGCATGCCTACTCCGACTTTATCTATGCTGTAATAATAGAGGAACTTGGGCTGTTTGGTGGCATTGTGGTTCTCATGCTTTACATGACCATCCTGTACAGGTGCGGAAAAATAGCAAAGAACTGCGAAGACCCTTACCCTGCGTTCCTGATTATGGGAATTGGACTTATTGTTACAATGCAGGCATTAATGCACATGTACATATCGGTAGGCAACTTTGTAACAGGACAACCGCTACCGCTGATAAGCCAGGGTGGTACATCAATACTCATAAACTGCGTATATATAGGTATGATTCTGAGCATTAGCCGCTACGCAAGAAGAGCCAGTCAGAATCCTGCACAAGCAAACAGAGAGTTAACAGAAATAACAACCAACGACAACAACGAAGAAGATGAAGAAAGAGTATAGAATAATAATAAGTGGTGGCGGAACCGGAGGCCACATTTTCCCGGCTCTTTCAATAGCCGACGCCATCAGGAGCAAGTACCCCGAGGCAAAGATCCTCTTTGTAGGAGCAAACAACCGAATGGAGATGCAGCGTGTACCCGATGCCGGATATGACATTGTTGGACTACCTATTGCCGGTTTCGACAGAAAGAATCTGTTGAAGAACTTCAAGGTTCTGTGGCTTATTCTCAAGAGCCAGAGAATGGCAAAGAAAATAATAAAGGACTTTGCACCACAAGTGGCGGTAGGAGTGGGCGGATATGCAAGCGGCCCCACACTCAAGATGGCTGCAAGCATGGATATACCAACCCTGATACAGGAACAGAATTCGTATGCAGGAGTCACAAACAAGATTCTTTCAAAGAAGGCAAAGATGATTTGTGTGGCATACGACAACATGGAGCGCTTCTTCCCCCACGAAAAGATAAAACTAACCGGTAACCCGGTGCGCAAGAGCCTTATTGAAATGCGTGCAAACCGCAAGGAGGCTATCAAGGCAATGGGACTTGACGAGAACAAGAAGTGCGTACTGATTGTTGGTGGTAGTTTGGGCGCGCGAAGCATAAACGAGGCCATACTTGCAAACATCAAGAAGATAAGGGAAAACAGCAACATACAGTTCGTATGGCAGACAGGCAAACTCTACTTCGAGGAGATGAAGAAGAGAGCTGCCGAAGGAAAAGGCAAACCCGAAAACCTTATAATAACCGACTTTGTATCGAACATGGCCAACGCACTTGGTGCAGCCGACCTTGTTGTCTCACGTGCAGGAGCCGGCTCTATATCAGAGTTTGCGTTGCTTGGAAAGGCTGTCATACTTGTTCCTTCGCCCAACGTGTCGGAGGACCATCAGACAAAGAACGCCATGGCGCTTGTTGAGAAAGGTGCTGCAATATACGTAGCCGACGTAAAGGCCTCTGAAGAACTCGTTGACAAGGCTATTGAAACCGTCAACAACCCCGACACTATTGCACAGTTGGAACAGAACGTGGAAAAACTGGGCAAGCCAAATGCGGCCGAGGTTATTGCAAACGAAGTGATGTTGCTTGCCGACGCATATATTGAAAAACAGACCAGACGTAAAAAGGAGAATTTGAAATAATGGAACTTAAAGATATAAAATCGGTATACTTCCTTGGAGCAGGAGGCATTGGTATGAGCGCACTTGTCCGTTACTTTTTGAGCGAGGGCAAGTTCGTTGCAGGATATGACCGCACCCCCAGTCCCCTCACCGACAACCTGACAAATGAAGGCGCAGTACTTCACTTTGAAGAGAACGAAGCACTGATTCCTCAGGAATGCAGAAGTGCAGCAGACACACTTGTCGTATACACACCGGCCATACCGGCAGACCACAAGGAGTGGGAGTTCTTCAAGAAGAACGGTTTCTCCATAAAGAAGAGAGCCGAGGTACTTGGAATCATAACCAAGGGCAAGCGTGGTATATGCGCTGCCGGTACCCATGGAAAGACAACAACATCTACCATGACCGCACACTTGCTGCACCAGTCAAGTGTAGACTGTGCCGCATTCCTTGGAGGTATCTCAAAGAACTACAAGAGCAATCTTATACTCACCGACAAGAGTGACTTTGTAGTAATTGAGGCCGATGAGTATGACCGTTCGTTCCTGCACCTTGAGCCTTATGTGGCTACTATAACATCGGCCGACCCGGACCACCTTGACATATATGGCAACAAGGAGAACTACCTTGAAGCATTTGCACAGTTTACCGAAAAGATACGTCCCGACGGTTTCCTTGTCATACACGAGGGGCTTGAGGTTAAGCCACGCACAAAAGAGAGTGTCACAACATATACCTACGGACGAGAGCGTGGAGACTTCCATGCCGAGAACATACGCCTTGGAAACGGCACAATCATAATCGACTATGTATCTCCATGGCAGAGAATAAACGATGTAGAACTGGGAGTTCCTGTAAGCATTAACATCGACAACGGAATAGCCTCTATGGCTATGGCCGAACTATGTGGTGCTACGGCCGAAGAGATCAAGGCCGGTATGAAAAGTTTTGCAGGAGCCGACCGTCGCTTCGACTTTCATATAAAGGAAGAGAATCTTGTCCTGCTCAGTGACTATGCACACCACCCCGATGAGGTTCGTGCATGCGCACAATCCATTAAGGAACTATATAGCGACAAGAAGGTGACAGCACTTTTCCAGCCACACTTGTTCAGCCGTACAGCTGACTTCTATAAGGAGTTTGCACAGAGCCTTTCACTGTTCGACAAGGTAATACTTGTGGATATCTACCCTGCACGCGAAGAGCCTATGCCTGGAGTTACAAGCAAGCTTATATACGACTGCATTGACCCGGGAGTGGAGAAAAGCATGTGCAGCAGAGCCGATGTTGTAAAGAGAATAGAAGAGGAAAAGAACAATATAGAGGTGTTGGTATCGCTTGGTGCAGGAGACATTGAGAACGATGTGCCAAAGATGAAGGAAATTCTTAAGAACCGATAATGATAAGGAAAATCATAAAAGCACTCATAGCTGTTG
>JAFZFM010000046.1 GCA_017555865.1 Bacteroidaceae bacterium | reverse complement strand
GCAGGATTTTATACTATGGTACGTTGCACGAAAGTGGAATCCGAAGGCAACTACTGAGGAACGAAGCTCTGTCATCAACGAGGTAGCCAAGTTCATCGCCACCATCGATGACGGAGTGCTCGAGAAAATGTATCTCAAGCAGCTTAAGAATTTTGCTCCACAAGACGTATGGACAACCGCAATTAACGGTGCCAAAAAGTCTATGCGCGAGGAGTCCAAAAAGAAAGGAAAGACCCTCGACAAAGAGCTGCTTACAAAATATGGATTCTACGAGGAAAACAACTGTTATTTCTCCGTTTCGAACAGCGGAGAATATCAATGGAGCAATTTTGTGATGGAGCCAATGTTCCATATTAAGGATGCCATTGCACCGAAGCGACTCTACAAAATTCGCAACGTAAATCGCCAAGAAGAAATAATAGAGCTGAAGCAGGAAGATCTTGTTTCACTCGCCAAGTTCAAGCAAAAGGTTGAAGGACTCGGAAACTACATCTGGCTGGCCAAGGAGGAACAACTCACAAAACTCAAGATGTTCCTGTATGAACAGACGGAAACCGCGCTTGAGATTGTGCAGCTCGGATGGCAGAAGCAGGGATTTTTCGCCTATGGCAATGGAATATACGCTGACAAGAAGTGGTACACCGTTGATGAATACGGCATCGTGCGACTCGATGATGAACGAAATTTCTATTTGCCTGCTTTCTCTCGTATATATCGCGAGGAACAGAAATTGTTCCAATTTGAGCGCAAGTTCGTTCATTTGAACTATTCGGCCATTTCGTTGGCAGAGTTTTCAAAAAAACTAGTGGCAGTGTTCGGAGACAATGCGAAAGTGGGTATTTGCTACCTATTGGCAGCACTCTTCCGTGACATCATCACGTCATATTCAAAATTCCCATTGCTCAATCTTTTTGGTCCGAAAGGCTCGGGTAAAACTGAACTTGGTACAAGTCTGATGGCGTTCTTTGTTATAGAAAACCAACCGCCCAATATCCAAAGCTCAACAAAGGCAGCACTCGGTGAGACTGTAGCACAATGCGCGAACGCCCTTGTCCACCTTGACGAGTACCGCAACGACCTCGAGATGGAGAAACGCGAGTTCCTCAAGTCAATATGGGACGGTGTCGGCCGAAGCCGAATGAATATGGACCGCGACAAGAAACGCGAAACTACCGCTGTCGATAGCGGTGTCATTGTCTCCGGCCAGGAAATGGCTACAGCCGATATCGCGCTGTTCAGCCGTATGGTGTTCCTCACATTCGACACCAGCGAGTTTACAGCCGAGGCAAAGCGCAAGTTCAATGACCTGCTCGAGGAACGCAAGAAAGGCCTGTCGCACCTCACTTTGCAAATCCTTTCGCACCGCGAGAAATTCGAGCACGAATTTGCGGGCAACTATAAAAGCGCATTTTCAGACATTGCCAGCTCGCTTGAACAGTCACGCATCGAAGACCGAATACTACGCAACTGGCTTGTACCGCTTGCCGCGTTCCGCACCCTCTCGGGTGTTCTCGACCTACCATTTACCTATAACGAAATGATTAAAATTACAACAGAGGGTATTATAAGGCAGAACAGTGAATGTAAGAGCAACAACGAATTGGGCAAGTTCTGGGACTTGGTGGCCTATCTGCGTCAGAACGGCGATGTACACAACGAGGCCGATTATCGCATTGTATATACGAACAAATTCTCTTGCAACAAGCCATCGACCACGTTCGAGTACAACGAGACAAAACGCATATTGCTTTTGCGTAAGAGTCGCATTTTCCAGCTCTATAAAAAAGAGGCGCGAGCCGTCGGCGAGACATCACTGCCTGAAGGATCATTGAAATTCTATCTTGAGAAAAGCCCTGAGTTTATAGGAATGAAAAATTCCGTTCGTTTCAAAAATATGAGTAAGGGATTCTTTGATGTTGTCACGTCGAAGGATGAAAACGGCCGTGACATCACTACATATAAGCAAACAGTTGATATGGCTATGGCCTTTGATTACGATTTGCTCAACACTCACTACAATATAAATCTTGAGGTCGCAGATATTAGCGAGCCTGATGAGTTCGATACACGAAGGCGTTAATACCACATAATCATCATAATTTTAATTCAACATTCCCCTGGCTGCTATGAAGCCCCCAGGGTTTTACAAAAACATATAGCTTATGACAGTTTACGAGGAATTCAGACTATTTGAAAAGACTGTTCTCGAACTTGGCTTCGAGGAGGTTAAACCGAGCATATTTAGGTGGTATATCAACCCGATTCTTTATGTTGATATAGAATTTAGGGCGAAATATCTGCTTTACACCTTAAAAATGAGTATCGGTAAGCCTAAAGAGCCATTAGGTTCTTTAGAGTATAAGAA
The DNA here is from genome assembly GCA_017555865.1 of Bacteroidaceae bacterium. Lineage (GTDB taxonomy): Bacteria > Bacteroidota > Bacteroidia > Bacteroidales > Bacteroidaceae > HGM04593. The sequence goes on along the minus strand of JAFZFM010000046.1, from coordinate 937 downwards.
AAATATCTACAAGGTTGATGACTTGAGTTGGTGTGATAAATATTACATTAAGGGTATTGTACAAGAAATGTTTGCTGATATGATAATCAAGCATATTGAATTGTCTTGGGGTACGGTTATAATGAAATGAGACGTACAATGAAAGGTATAATGAGAGACTATTTCCGTATTTACTTCGTGGCATTCATAGCTGCTATGTTTGCCTACTGTTTTGACTGGATTGACAAAATTGAGTTATTGCTTTCCGTGTTATTCCTTGTCGCGTGTTATACATTTCTTGTATTGTGTCAAATAAAGTCGATTTTAGAGGAAATATCAAAAAAAACACGCAATCAATAGAAATTTTTCTATCATTTATTTGTTATCAATAGAAATTTTACTATCTTTGCAGTGTCAAACAACAAAACAAACACAAAATGAAGAGTACAGAATTACACAGGCTGTTTATAAAGAAAGGTTACAAGTTCGACCACGCAGAGGGCAGCCACTACTTTTACAGAGACAAGAACGGCAACCTGACGGAACCAGTTCCGTATCACGGAGCAAAAGAGATGGGAACAGGACTTGCAAATAAGCTAATCAGGAAGTACGGGTTGAAATAAACCCGGCTTCCAAACAAAATAGATAAACACTAAATTTCGCTAGATATGAAAAAGATTATTATTGTCATCGAACGCTCAGAAGATTTATTCGACGCATATAGCGACAACTGCGACGGTATCTATGGTGCAGGAAATAGCAGTGAGGAGTGCAAGAAGGATATTGAGTTGTCCATCGCGCAAATCAAGGAGAAACTCCCTATGGAGCGTTGGCCAGAGGAAATAAAGGGTGAGTACGAACTTGAGTACATAATAAAGCAGTAACCCTCTAATAGGCTCACACTTTTCATTAAGTGTTGTTTGACACCACTCCTTGCGTTGAGCCGCGCAAGGAGTTC
>JAFZFM010000045.1 GCA_017555865.1 Bacteroidaceae bacterium | reverse complement strand
GGTCGCGCGTAGCATGGACATAGGTCGTGCCCTGCGGGTCGCGGTAAGCGCGTGTTGTCAATTATTTAATCGATGACACCGGCAGCGATAAGTCACGCGCAGGATGCTCCCTCCCCTCAGCCACTTTGTAGCAGCTCCCCTCAGGCAGGGGAGCAGTTTAAAAGTTGCGCCCCCCGTGCGGGTAGCTTAAAGCAAAACGAGTCAATGGGCAACATACAAATGGTAGAGAAAAGCAAGCGCATTTCTCTACCATTTGTTTTTTTATAGCGCTTCCAATCAAGCTAAAGAAAAGAGGCATAGATACTTCACTTCGCGTAGCTTCGTTCAGTATGACACTCCTTGTGATTCAATGTCATTCCATACAAAAATATAATCCATATTTCATATACTTCGCTTTTTTTCATATATTCGCAAAATAAACCATAATAGTGGCTTCGATTTATGAAAAAACTCTACCTGACTTTTCTTGTATTTACTCTAATGTTTTTGCAGCCGGTATTTGCGGTGCAAGGTATTGCATTAAGATTTTCACGTAGTGGAACCGACGCACAGAGCGTTACTGTGAGTGTTGTAGATGATAGTGGAGCTGCATTAAGCGGTGCTACAGCTGTAGTGACATCGTCGCACGCCTTCAAACCAACCGCTGCTGCCGTTACAAATGCTATTCTTTGTCCAAATGTGAACGGCAATACAAATCCTGCGATTGAACTCTCGTTTACAATCAGCGGTGTGCCCGATGGCTTTAAATTCAACACTGTAGGGCTTGATATTCATGCTCTCAACGGAGGTGGTAACTATCAGGAGAACGGTGATGGTGTTGCCCGTAAGTGGAATGTATCGACTGTTGTTGACAATACCGATTTTGGTGCATTAGACAATATTGATATTGCTGCCGGTGTAGGCTCAAGGGGTGCTGTCCACAAGGTGTGGGAAATTGTAAAGGCTACAACTGTGGAAACTTCCGGAACAGTTGTTCTGACGCTGAACATTACAAGCGGAGCCGAAAACAGAGGCTGTTTCTTTGGCTTGAGTGAGGTCGTGCTTTCCAATGCGGCTGTAGAGCCGGAACCTGAGCCAGAACCCGAACCCGAGGCCGGCGAAGGTAAGGTATATTATATCCAGTGGAAAAATACAGGTACAAATTATATAACTGAGAATGCCGACCACTACATGACTGTTGAGCAGAACGATGTCAAGAAGGCGCAATTCTGGATGTTTATCCCTACAGGCAACGAGAATTGCTATTATATAAAGAATACGGCTACTGGACGCTACATGGGTAGCTGTAACCTTACACCGGCATCGGCTTCGCGCGTCTCTACAACAGCAACACCTGTAGAGTATTATGTGGCAAAGAGTAGTGCTACAAGCGGCGAGATTGCCGGTTGCTGGTATTTCAGTTCAACCGATTGCACTGGTTATAACAACGAAAACAGTGGTCCTCGTGCGCTCAACAAGGATGGCGCGTCCAACTATGTAATCACATGGCAGGCCGGAACTACCCGTACAGGCTCGTACTGGAAACTTGTTGAAACCGAGGATTTGTACGAGGTTCAGCCGTTCGACGGCTGCGAGGCTATTGGAAAAATATCTTCGAGCTACAATGTTGAGTCGGCAAGCGGTAAGAACCTTACCATCGTCGATGGCAATATTGCACTTGCTGCAGCCGATGCCTTTGATCGTAACCAGGAGTGGTACTTTATTGGTACCGGTAACAATACTGGTGGGTGGCAGATTGCGTCGGTTGCCGAGCCTGCTGCACGAATAGGTATTGCAGATGGCAAAATAGTACTGAACAACACAACTGACACCAAATGGAAAGTTGCCGAGAGCAAGCAACAGCAAGGCTATTTCTATTTCACAAGCGGTGGTGCAACACTTGTTGTTGATGGCGACAGCCTATTCCGTTTCAGACTTCTGCGCAGTGCCTATGCACGTAGAATGCAGATATATAACAACCCCTGTGGCGTGACGGGCAGCAACTACTTCAAAAAGGTAGAATTGTGTGGCGAAGATGTTGCAAGCGGTATCGTATACGAGTCGGCAACAAAACCATCCAATTGGCATGTGGTATATGCCAAGGATAAGGGTGAGGTTATGAAGAACGGCAGTTTCGAGGTGAAAGCAACGCTTTCGGTCTCTCCTGCAAGCGATGTAAAGGTGAATGCATACTTTGATTGGGATAGCGACGGTGTGTTCGAGACCTGTAATCCAATGAGTGTATCAGGAACCTCGTGCAGTGTTGAGGTTGCAGTTCCCAATTGGGCTACAACAAAACAGACACGTATGCGTCTGCGCATAAACAGCAACGGTCTCGACCTTGCCGAGGACGAGGTTAATGGCTTTATATATGACTTCCACATCACTGTTTGTGAAATGCAGAACATGCGCACAGCAACCGTTGGCGTGAACTCTTGGGAGCGCGGAAAGGCCGAACTGTCGGCAGTAGCTGCAGAATATGAACCCGGAACAACACTCACAGCAAAGGCAACTCCTTACGGCAATGCAAGGTTTGTATGCTGGCGCGAGGAGGGTGTAGTGGTTTCAACCAATGCCGAATACACATTTACAGTGAACCATAATGTGAGACTGGTGGCATACTTCACACCAAATACCGACGAGAGCAGTTATCCGACATCCATCGTTGCAGTTCCCGAGACCGATGATGTTGTTGTAAAAGAGATTGGCGGCAACATTATTGCCGAAGCCGGTTGCGAGGTGCTCTCTATGTCAATATATACGGTAGACGCGGCACAGGTGGCAAAGTGTGGCGGCAACACCATCTCTACTGCCGGCATGGGCAGCGGTGTATACATTGTAAGCGTTACAACAGTAAAAGGTTACAGGAACATCAAAGTATTCATCAACGGAAAATAAAACATACAATATATGAACAATAAAGCATTTATATTCGGCTGTGGCTTGCTTGCGTCGGCAGCCGTACAGGCACAGGAGGCCGAGCGCCCCAACATCATCTACATCATGTGCGACGACCTTGGCTATGCCGACGTTGGTTGCTATGGACAGCAGTACATAAGTACCCCAAACCTCGACCGCATGGCTGCCGAGGGCATGCGTTTTACACAGGCCTATGCCGGTAGCCCGGTAAGTGCTCCATCGCGTGCATGTTTCATGACCGGACAGCACACCGGTCATACCAAGGTGCGTGGAAACAAGGAGTACCGTATTGGCTCGGTAACATACGGCAAGACAACCGATCCTGTCCAGACCGGTCAGGAACCATACGATCCAGATCATATTATCCTTCCCGAAATCATGAAGGACAACGGTTATGCAACAGGTATGTTCGGCAAGTGGGCCGGAGGTTACGAGGGGTCGGAATCTACCCCCGACAAGCGTGGCATTGACGAGTACTATGGCTTCATGTGTCAGTTCCAGGCTCATCTCTATTACCCCAATTTTCTCAACGCATATAGCCGTGAGGCCGGTGATACAGAAGTGCGCCGCGAACTTCTGCAGAACAATATAGACTATGCAATGCATGGAGATGAATACAAGAGACGTGGCGACTATTCGGCCGACCTCATTCACCGTCGTGCAATGGAGTGGATTGATAGACAGACTCCCGAGAAACCTTTCTTTGCAGTGCTGACATATACATTGCCTCATGCCGAGCTTGCTCAGCCCGAGGATAGCATTTTCAAGGCCTATCAGTCGGCTTTCTGCAAGGAGAAGACATATGGTGGCGATGCTGCTTCGCGTTACAATCCTACCAACGTGGCTCACCAGCAGTTTGCTGCAATGGTGACACGACTCGATGCTTATGTTGGCGAGGTACTTGATTTGTTGCGTAAGAAAGGTATAGACAAGAATACACTTGTGATATTTACAAGTGATAACGGCCCTCATACCGAGGGTGGTGGCGACCCCGATTATTTCAATACCGAGAAACTGTTGCGTGGAACAAAACGCTCAACAACCGAGGGTGGTATACGCGTGCCATTCATTGCGTGGTGGCCGGGCGAGGTTCCATCGGGTGTGGTAAACGAACATCAGTTGGCATTCTACGATATCATGCCTACATTCTGCGATGTAGCCGGTATCGACAACTATGTAGAGCGTTATACAAACCCCAAACTTTCGGTCGACTACTTCGACGGTATATCGTTTGCACCAACTCTTCTTGGCAATGAAGGACAGCAACAGCACGAGTTTCTATATTGGGAGTTCCACGAGACAAACATGATGGCGTTGCGCATGGGGAACTGGAAACTGGTTGTCCAGAACGGAAACTGCAGTCTGTACGACCTTGTTACCGACACCCACGAGGATAACAATCTGGCTTCGCAATACCCCGATGTTGTAAAGAAAATGAAGGAGATTCTGCTGCGCGAGCATACAGCAAGTCCAATACAGCAGTTCAACAATATAACATTACCACAATAAACATAAAAAAGTTGCCTCAACCGAGGCAACTTTTTTTATGTTTATTCAATTCATTGGAATATTCATCAGTCTGTTTACCAGTGAATCGCATACAACCTGGAAAGCTGCGCGGTTAGCTTCGCTGATAGGCTTCTTTGGTTGCGACTTTATGGTGAGCGGGTTAATGGGCTTGCCGTTCTCGTGAACGCGGAAATCGAGGTGAGGGCCTGTTGAAATACCTGTAGAACCCACATAGCCTATAACCTGTTTCTGCTTCACATTGTCACCAACCTTCAGCCCCTTGGCAAAACGCGACAGGTGCATGTAGGTTGTTGTGTAGGTACTGTTGTGGCGAATCTTTACATAGTTTCCTCCGCCGTTGGCCTGATAGCCCTTGGCAATCACCTTGCCACTGCCAATAGCATATACAGGAGTGCCGGTGGGTGCTGCATAATCTACACCATGGTGTGCGCGGTAACGTTTCAGCACAGGATGAAAACGGCTATTCGAGAATTTTGACGATATGCGGTAGAAATCGAGCGGTGCTTTAAGAAATGCTCCCTCCAGGCTTTGTCCGTTGTTGTTGTAGAACAGCTTCTCATCGTCCTGGGTAAATGGTATGGCATAGACCGTACTGTCCGACGCGCAGAACGACGCTGCCAATATCTTGTAGTTGTTCAAAGCTTTCTCCTCAACGAATTCCTGTGCATATATAAGACGGAACGAGTCTCCCTTCTGAATACCGAAGAAGTCTATTGACCACCCGAATATCTGTGACATAAGCACAGCAAGCTGTGGCGATACATTGCACTCCTCCATGGCAAACCATAACGAAGAGTTCACGCAGCCGGCAACCTCGCTCTCGCGCCACTCGCATGGGTTATATCCACGTGTGGCAGCAAAGTTATTGGTGATGTCGAACACCACATAGCTCTTGGCGCTCTCTTCGTACACGAAATAGTGTGGGGTAGAGGCACTGTCCATGTCACAAAGCAGTGTACATGCCTGTCCCGGACGCATGCGGCGTGCGTCGAAAACAGTGTCGGGGCATTGTGTCATCTTGTGTACATCCTGCGATGTGAAGCCGAATGAGAACATCACCTCGGCAAGTGTCTGCCTTGGACGCAAAGTGTCGTGCTTTGCACTGAAACTCTCTATCGGCAATCCATATTTCATTACCGGTTCTGGGGCCTCTATGCTATCTGCTGCAACTATTTCTGCTTCAACTGCGTTTTCGTTGTTGTTGGTTGTAAAGAACAGGAACGTGCATGCAACTACAACTGCTGCAACCAATATGTATATGATTCTTTTCATTATTTGTCGTTTTTTATAACTGTTTTCAGGTCTTTGTGTTGATAAAATTGTCAAGCATGAAGAGTCACGGCTGTGTACAATAAAGATTATGGTAAAAGCAGTTCCTTAATCATGGAATACTCCTGCTCAAAGTTTGGTGTAAGAACACCTTTGCCCATAGCATTCTCAATCTCTTCAAGAGACCAGAACCGTCCACCGTCAAGTTCTTCGCTTGGGGTAATATCACCATCATATACCGTTGAGAATACATTCACAAGCTCCTTCTCGCGTTCACTTTCAAATTCATATTGCAGCAGTAGCCGTGGTGTAAAGTCAGTTACGCCAACCTCTTCTCCTGCCTCGCGTTGCAAGGCATTGTGAACCTCCTCGCCATAATCGATATGTCCGCCAACCGCAGTATCCCATTTGCCGGGTTGTATCTCCTTCCAATCGGGACGTTTCTGTAAATAAAGTTCGCCTTTGCTGTTCATGATGTGCAGGTGTACCACAGGGTGCAGTAGCTTGCTGCCGTTATGACACTCGCCACGTGTCGCCTTTCCAATAATGTTGCCGTCTATGTCGACAATGGGGAACAACTCCATGCTGTTATCTTGTTTCATTGGATTGAAGATTTGGTGTTGATGAAATAAAAAAAAAGGATGACTAAAAAGGCCCTTTTGTTGCTGTGTTCGCCCTCAAAATATAGTATACTGCGCTTTTTCAGGCTTCGCACACCTAAAAACAGCTCTTTTTATTCAACCTTATGACAAAAGTGGACGGCCCATTTGTTTTGGGCCGCCCACTTGTCCAATCGTGCGCGTGATAGGACTCGAACCTACACGTCGCAAAACACCAGATCCTAAGTCTGGCGCGTCTACCAATTTCGCCACACGCGCGACTGTTTTAATCTTACGGCTGCAAAGGTAATACATTTTTTTGATTTTGAACCATTATTCCTGCTCTTTTTTGGCATAGTAGTCCAAAATAATCTGCTTGGCGGTCTCAATCATGGTGTCGCGCCCATTGTTCCAGTCTTCGGGCGTCAAGTCTACGTGCAAATGCGGCTCAATGCCGAACTCGGTGTGGTTGCCTTCTGCGTCAAGCACCGGACATGCAGAGAATCTTATATTCCATCCATTGGGCAGAGTGCTGTTGAAGGGCAGTCCGCTTCCGCCTCCGGTACGGTCGCCGATAACTGCAACATGTGGCAATTCGCGCATGAGTATCACAAAATGGTTGGCCGAACTGTATACCCCTCTGTTGGTGAGTATCACCACAGGGCGTAGCCACACAGCTCCCTTCGATGGCTCAAGGTACAGTTTTTCGAGTCGGGAAAAATCGTTGTGCCCCTTGCCTGTCTTGTGCATTATGTATCCGCAGTGTATCTTTTCGTTGGTGAATGCCGACGCAAGCTTTTCGGCCGCTGTGAGCATTCCGCCACCATTGTTGCGTATGTCAAGCACAATGCCTTTGGTGTTCTTCAGGTTCATGAGCATGACCGAAAGGTTGTCGGTGTTGAATCCGCTTGCAAAACTCTCTACATATACATAGCCAACGCTGTCGGGCAGTTCGGTATATTTTATTCCGTTTGTGAGCCTGAAATTGTTGCCCAGGTAGTTGCGCTGAATCGAATCGCTGAAGTTTGCAGGGTGGTTCAGTTTCCAGTCCCAATAGTAGCTTGTGCCGTATATCGACGACAGGTTCACATGTCCGTCGCGCAACTCCTTCAGCATATTCCCAAGCAGGTCGAACAACTGTGCGTCGCTACGGCATGTGTCGGCCTGGGGCTTGTACTTGCTGTACACGTCGTTCCAGTCGAGTCCATACTCCTCGGCAGCCTGCTCAAAGAAGCAGTAGCGCTCGTCAATAATGTTCCACAGCGCCTCGAAATTTCCGTTTGGTGAGTTGCTGAAGTTATCCTCCTCAACGCATGCGGTAACGGCAAACAACGGTAATATAACGTATGTGAATATTTTCTTGAACATAGTATCAGTATGGCGAGTAGGCTTTAATGCTGTTCTCTTCTTTAATCTTGAATATGGTTTTTACAAATCCGAATGTGAATGCATGGCGGTATATGTGGCAGCGTATGTCGTTGACATCGCTCTGGTACAGGTCGGCGCAGTACGACAGGCGCAGGGTTGTGCTGTGGTTCCGGTATCGCAACGGAATGTCGAGCGACAGTGTGTGTTTCCACGAAGGTGAGTTGAACGGATGGGCAACAGATATAATGCCGTCGGTATGTCCAAGCCCAAAAATCTCGTAGTAGCTCTGCCCGAACTGTGGTGCGAACATCACTCCAATCACAGGAATATCGAGCTGGTAGCGTGCTACCCAGTCGCGCCCTTTTACCGGAATGTGGTATATTGCCATTCCCGAAGCAGCCATGGCTGTGCGAAGTTTTGCCTGAACCGGGTTGTTGCCGTTGGCGGGGATATACAGCGCGCCACCTTCAATCTGTAGTTGTGCTCCAGCAAGCAACTTTAGCCTGCTGTTAATGGCAAAAGGATGGTAGCCACCCCAGTTATAGCCGGCAAGTGCTGTCAGTTGCATGTTGCTACCCTGTGTGGTGTAACCCAGTGTGGCATTCATGGTTGTCTGATACTTCCAACGATAGCTGCCGGTACGTGCGTTGCGGAAATTCTCGTGGTTGTAGTGCAGACCATAGCCTCGGAACTCGTAACCGCTAAGATACGTGTCAAGGTTGTCAAGAGTGGCAATTCCGTATTGCGAACTCTTTACCGCAATGCGTTCGGGGACAATGCTGTCTGTTATAACGTATTGCGCTTTTGCCGTTATCGTCAGTACCGACAACAGCAAAAGCGCAAGTATCCTGAATCTTATTTTCATTCGTTTTCGAAAAGTGAAAGTTGCTCCGGGTTGTCATTTTCGTCGAAAACCTCATCTGTAGGCTCCTCAACCACCTCGGGTGGTGGCGGGAGCCTTGTTGGCTCAAGCTCAATGATCTCGTCAATCTCGTATGTGGTGAGTCGCTTGCCACGTGCCTTGAAACTCTTTACGCCAATGAACTCATCTACCTCTATTACCAGTGGCTCGCGGAAGTTATCGTTGCCGCCGAACATAACCTGTATGCGTGGGAACGGTGTCTCGCTGAACCATATTAGTTCGTTGTCCTTGTTGTCGCCAAGACAGTTCTGTCGGCGCGCATTTGCCTCCAGGGTGAATCTCTTTATATAAGGATATCCCTGCTGCGAAGCATCGTAAAGCGCTGCGCTCCAAACCTTGCCCGGGTCGAACTTTTCAATCACCATCAGGTCGTCGTCGTAGTGGTTGTTCAGGTCTACGGGCATTACGTCGAACTCTCCGTTCTTGCGTATGGCCAGAATCTTGTCATCGTTGTGGAACTCGCCAAGGTATTCGCCATGGTTGTCGAAGTTGATACGCAGAATGTCGCGGTCGAACCACACCTGACGTCCACCAAGGGTTGAACTACCGTGTTTCTTCAGCGTTATGCGCATTACCTCGTTCTTTGTAAGTATGTTACCCATAGACTGGCGTCCCTTGATGGCAATGGTGCTGAAGTCCTTTTCTATTATTGAGTTTCGCAGGCGCAGGTTGGGTTTCAACAATACTTTTATAACCTCGGCCTCGCCGTTGGGGTTGGCAGTGAAGTATGCAACCTTTGAACCCGGAGTTCCCTGTGTCAGGTCATACTCGCGGTCGCGTGTCATTCCGGTTGCTGCAAAACGCTTTATGTAGTGTATGCCATTCTTTCCATCGCGGTACACTGCATTGTAGATGGTGCGCTTGTCGTTCTTTTTGAAAACATCGACATGTATTATGTTCTTGCCTACAAAAAGTTTCTCGCTCACTTTTACAATCTTGTATTTTCCATCTTTATAGAACAGTATTATATCGTCCATGTCCGAACAGTTGGTGACAAACTCATCCTTCTTGAGCGATGTACCAATGAAACCCTCGGCACGGTTAATGTACAGTTTCTGGTTTGCCTCTACAACCTTTGCAGCAACAATTGTGTCGAAGTTACGTATCTCGGTCTGTCGTGGATAGCGTGCGCCATACTTCTCCTTGAGCATGGTGAACCATTTTATTGTCACTGCAGTCATCTGCGACAACTGCTTGTCAATGTCGGCAATATCCCTTTTCAGGCGTGCGATAAGCTCCTCGGCCTTCTCCTTGTTGAAACGAAGAATGCGCGCCATTTTTATCTCCATAAGACGCAACAGGTCGTCGCGTGTTATCTCGCGTATGAAATCCTTCTTGTATGGCTCCAGACGGCTGTCGATGTGTGCAAGTGCGCTATCCATGTCGGGTGCCTGTTCAAACTCCCTGTCCTTGTATATGCGCTCCTCGATGAAAATGCTCTCAAGTGAAGCAAAATGCAATTGCTCAAGCAGTTCGCCCTTGCGAATCTGCAACTCAAGACGCAACAACTCCTTTGTGCTGTCTACCGAGCGGCGCAACAGCTCACTCACTGTGAGGAACACCGGTGTGTGGTTGTCAATGACACAGCAACATGGTGTAATGCTTATCTCGCAATCGGTGAAGGCATACAATGCGTCTATTGTCTTGTCGCTCGATACACCCGGAGCAAGCTGAACAAGAATCTCAACCTTGTCCGATGTGTTGTCGTCAACCTTACGTATCTTTATCTTGCCGTTGTCAACAGCCTTGAGTATAGATTCTATGACCAGAGGGGTAGTCTTGCCGAAAGGAATCTCGGTTATGGTAAGTGTCTTGTTGTCCTCCGACTTCGAAATCTTTGCACGAATGCGCACGCGTCCGCTGCGGTCACCGTCGTTGTAACGCGAAACGTCAATGCTGCCGCCGGTCTGGAAATCGGGGTACAGTTTGAACTCCTCCTTCTTAAGGTAGGATATAGCCGCGTCGCATACCTCGTTGAAGTTGTGAGGCAGAATCTTTGACGACAGACCTACAGCAATACCCTCTACGCCATGTACCAGCAATAGTGGAAATTTAACAGGCAGGGTTATCGGTTCCTTGTTGCGGCCGTCGTAGGATAGTTTCCATTCTGTGGTCTTGGGGTTGAATACCACATCGTGGGCAAAGTGCGAAAGACGCGCCTCGATGTAACGTGGTGCAGCAGCCGAGTCTCCGGTCAGAATGTTACCCCAGTTACCCTGGCAGTCGATAAGATAATCCTTCTGTCCCATCTGTACCAGTGCGCCGGCAATTGAAGCGTCGCCGTGAGGGTGGTACTGCATTGTATGTCCCACAACGTTGGCTACCTTGTTGTAGCGTCCGTCATCGAGTTCGCGCATGGCATGCAGAATGCGTCGCTGCACAGGTTTCAAACCGTCGTATAGATGAGGCACGGCGCGCTCCAGAATAACATACGAAGCATAGTCCAGAAACCAGTTCTGGTACATGCCGGTGAGCTTGTGCTTTATTGCGCCCTCCTTTGTGTCGTGCTGATAGTTGCTGTGTGCGGCTTCACCGCCGTTATCGGCCTGGTTGTCCATCTCCTCGCCGTTGTTGCCGTTCTCAAGATTCTCGTCAAGTTCGTTGTAGTCCATAAATGGTCTGCTGTAATGGAGTTTTTTGTTATGCGGTAGGGTGTAATATCCCTATATTAAACCCAAATAATTACAAAAGTAATTGTTTTTTTTATAAAAGGCGCCTTCGCTCGGCAAAAACTTCGTACAATAACAAACCATTCGGATAAAAAAATACTGTAGCCGGGATTTTTGCTCTCTTTTAAGTTTATTTTGTAATTATATGCTGTTTTACGTGGGGATTTTATGCAAAAATGCTTAACTTCGCAGAATATTTAGGAATAATAGAAAATAATATATAAACTATGGCACAGGAAGATGTTTTCAAGAAAGTAGTTGCGCATTGCAAAGAGTATGGTTTTGTGTTCCCATCAAGCGATATCTATGACGGCCTTGGCGCTGTTTATGACTATGGTCAGATGGGTGTTGAGTTGAAGAATAATATCAAGACATATTGGTGGCAGAGCATGGTGTTGCTTAACGACAATATCGTTGGTATTGATTCGGCAATTTTCATGCACCCTACAATTTGGAAGGCGTCGGGACACGTTGACGCATTCAACGATCCTCTCATCGACAACCGCGATTCAAAGAAGCGCTACCGCGCCGATGTCCTCATCGAGGAGCAGATTGCAAAGTACGAGGAGAAGATGGAGAAAGAGGCTGCAAAGGCAGCAAAGCGCTTTGGTGACTCTTTCAACCGCGAGCTTTTCATGGAGACAAACCCAAAGGTTCTTGCCGAGAAAGAGAAACGCGATGCTCTGCAGGCACGTTTTGCAAGGGCACTCAACGATATGAACCTTGAGGAGTTGCGCCAGATTATCATTGACGAGGAGATTGCATGTCCAATTTCGGGTACACGCAACTGGACCGAGGTTCGTCAGTTCAACCTCATGTTCTCTACCGAGATGGGCTCTACAGCCGATGGTGCAATGAAGGTTTATCTTCGTCCCGAGACTGCACAGGGTATCTTTGTGAACTACCTCAATGTGCAGAAGACAGGCCGTATGCGTGTACCTTTCGGTATTGCACAGATTGGTAAGGCTTTCCGTAACGAGATTGTTGCGCGTCAGTTCATTTTCCGCATGCGTGAGTTCGAGCAGATGGAGATGCAGTTCTTTGTACGTCCCGGCAGTGAGCTCGAGTGGTTCAACAAGTGGAAGGAGACACGCCTTGCATGGCACAAGGCGCTTGGCTTTGGTGACGACGCTTACCGATACCACGACCACGAGAAGTTGGCTCACTATGCAAATGCCGCTACCGACATCGAGTTCCGCATGCCATTCGGCTTCAAGGAGGTTGAGGGTATCCATTCACGTACAAACTTCGACCTTGGCCAGCACGAGAAATATTCGGGCAAGAACATCAAGTATTTCGATCCCGAGACAAACGAGAGCTACACTCCATATGTAATTGAGACTTCAATTGGTGTTGACCGCATGTTCCTGAGCGTTATGTGTGCTTCGTACTGCGAGGAGAAACTTGAGAACGGCGAGACACGTGTTGTATTGCGTTTGCCGGCAGCACTTGCTCCTGTCAAGTTGGCTGTTCTTCCTCTTGTCAAGAAAGACGGTCTGCCCGAGAAGGCTCGTGAAATCATGAACGAACTCAAGTTCAACTTCAACTGTTATTACGAGGAGAAGGATTCTATCGGTAAGCGTTACCGTCGCATGGACGCAATCGGTACTCCTTATTGTGTTACAATCGACCATCAGACATTGGAGGACGGTATGGTTACACTCCGCGAGCGTGATACAATGGAGCAGCGCCGTGTTGCAATAAGCGATTTGCGCAACCTTATCCAGGATAACGTAAGCATTACTTCACTGTTGAAGAAATTGTCATAATTGAATAATGAAAGAACTGAAACTGTTACTTTGGGCGTTGGTCGCACTCCTTGCATTCTCATCGTGTGACGAGAATACCGAGGAGGGTGAATACGACAATTGGAAAGAGCGCAACATACAGTTTGTTGATTCAATAGCAAACGTCGCGCGTACCAATGCCGACGGGTCGTGGAAAGTGTTCCTTACTACCGGACTCGATACAGCCCGTGTGTGGCCAAACGAATATTATGTATACTGTAAGGTGATATCACAGGGTGAGGGATATACTCACCCTGCATTCACCGATACTATAGAAATCAATTATAACGGTCGTCTGATTCCTTCGAAGAACAATCCTGAGGGCTATCTGTTCGACTGTAGTTACGAAGGAGTTTTCGATCCCCAGTTCGATGTTCCTGTGAGCCTGCCTCTCAACGAAACTGTAGCCGGTTTCTATACAGCTGTGCAGCATATGTGTGCAGGCGATACCTGGAAAGTGTATATACCATATGAACTTGGATATGGCGATACCGACAGGTCGTATATTCCTGCATACTCTACATTGATTTTTGACATTAACCTTGTCTCTTTCCATCATGTGGGAGAGACATCATCCAAATAATTTCATGAACAACGAAAATCAGATTCAGATAGAACTCAAGGAGGATATTGCCGAGGGTACATATGCAAACCTGGCAATTATAGCACATTCAACATCGGAGTTCGTTTTCGACTTTGTACGTATGATGCCCGGCGTAGCCAAGGCTAAAGTCAAATCGCGCATTGTCATGACTCCCGAGCATGCAAAGCGTCTGGCCATTGCCCTTCAGGACAATCTCCGTCGTTTTGAGCAACAGTTTGGCGAAATCTGTCTGCCCGAGCGTCAGGATTTTGGGACGGGGAGTTCTTTTAAGGGTGAAGCCTGATGAAAATTCCCTAAAAAGGTGATTGCTGCGTTGCACTTGTTTTGTCAACAGTCATTTAGGTTTACTAAACTCCTGTTTCCAAAACCTTCGTGCGCCTTGCACTCCCTCTTTTTATGAAATTTTCATATTCTGGCGGAATCTAAAAAGGTGATTGCTGTGTTGCACTTGTTTTGTCAACAGTCATTTAGGTTTACTAAACTCCTGTTTCCAAAACCTTCGTGCGCCTTGCACTCCCTC